>JAOACV010000135.1:0-6599 GCA_026417675.1 Verrucomicrobiia bacterium | reverse complement strand
CCATTGCCATGACGGCGACTATAATGAACTCCAACGCCGAGGCCTCCGCCAATAAAAGCTCGACCTGGTCTCTCCCCCAAAGAGGGGCCACGTGGACGAGGCCCAGCCTCTCGGCCAGCCGGTCCACCATCGTGGCGATCTGGTCCACGGTCGCCCCGTCGGCGAGCGGATAGTTGAACAGGCGCTGATGATACGTGTAGGGCCACTCCTTGGCGGAGAGATGCGCGCCGCCGCTCAGTTCCTTTTTCAGCCGCGCGAACGGCACGACCAGATGATCTTTTGCGCCCAGAATCTCGGCGATGTAGGCGCCGATCTCGCAGCAGCTCGCCACCGGATAGCGCGGCTGCGCGAAGGGATTCTTGACACTGACCAGCATGGCCGCATCGCGGCTGGCAGGGTCAAGGTAGCGGCCCGCGGAATCCTTCTTGTCGTATTGGGTGCGAATCTCCATGCCGCGCTCCAAAACAGCCTTCATCGCGCGGTAGTGCGCCTGCGGAATACTGTCAGCCTCGATGTGCAGTGTCGGAATCGTCTCGCTCATGCGGCACGAGTGAACGGATTTCGGAGGGCGAACGCAAGAGCAAAGCCCGCGACGGCAATTCATGCCTCGCGCGGAGCATGAGGACTGCTTCACTTCGCTTTGCACCGAGCCAATGTCCACGAGGGACTCGGAGCCCGCGGGCTGTAGATGCAGTCCATCTCGTAGCCAGCGCCGAGGTAGAGGGCAAGGCGCCGGTTTCACCGTGGGGTTCGGGAAAGTCTTCGGCAGTTGGTCGTCCACCGCGACGGATAAGTCCGCGCCGCGCACGGTCAGGCGCACGCAGTGCCACTGCTGGATCGGGAAGTCGCAGACGGGTTCCCATTGTTGGCGCGTGTAGGCGTAGAGCCTGCCGGGACGGCTCGCAGGCATGCCGAGCCGGATGGGGATGCGAACAACTTCCCTCCGCCCCACGCCAGAGCTTCCTTGCGCCGCAATGTTGCCGCTTTCGAACGATACAAGTTTTCCGCGGCCAAGTCCGACAGACTCCTCGGCGAACTCGAATCACGCCACCAGATCCAACCGCGTCGTTGCGGCTTCGAGATTGGGACTTGTAGTTTCCCTCACAGGCTTACGCCGCAATCTTTGGCCACGCTGCGGATATGGTGCGCGGCGGCGGCATATTCCTCGGCGGTCTTCAGGTGCTCCATCATCAACGGCACCTCGTGCGGGAGGGAGGCGAGACCTTTCAAGAGCGCGCGGTAGTCCAGCCGTCCCGTGCCGGGCCGAGTCTCGCGAAGGTTGATCAGGCTGGCGCCGTCGAGCGCCATCGTCACGTCCTTGGCATGGGCGCTAACCATCATCGGGCCGAGTTTGCGGATACACTCGTTGATCACCGCCGCGGTGTCGTAGTAATGGCGCCAGCAATTGATGAGATTGGTCGGGTCGAAGTGAACGGCGAAGGCCGGACGGTCCACGGCTTTGATGATTGCCAGATACGTGTCTGGCGAATCGGGCCAGGACCACGGCATCATCTCCAGGCAGAACTTGGCCCGTTTCGGCTTCACGGCGTCAATGATCTTGCGCGTGTTCTCCACGGCGAGGTCGAACGCCTCCTGCGACAGGTCCTTCGGATGCGGCCCGGCCGGATGCTGCGGGCTGAACGAGCCGGCGTAGTCCACCGCGCAGAGCGCGCCGAGCCGCTCGGCGAGGTCGAGCCGTGAGATGATGAATTTAAGGTTCTTGGCGCGCGTGGCGGGGTCGGGGTGCATCGGGTTGCACCACGCGCCCACCTCGGCAATGACGATGTCTTCCTTCGCGAACGCCGCCGCCACGGCGCGCAGGGTGTCGTCGCCGACGTTCTCCGCCAGCGCCGGCCGAGGGCAGTAGGCCGCCCGATAGCCGAGCCGCTTGTGCTCCGCCGCGAGTTCCGCCGGGTCCTGCGATTTCAAGAAGACCGGTCCGCCTAATCGAATGGCCATCATGCTGTCTCCTATTTCCCGCGAGCGTTGGCGATGACCTCGACGAACTTCCTAGCGATCTCGATAAGCTTCGGCCAGTCTTGGTTCTTGAGGATTTCCTTGCTGACGAACGACGAGCCGGCGGCGACGGCGGCGCAGCCGGCCTTGATGAACTCGCCGGCGGTGTTGAGGTCCACGCCGCCGGTGGGGATGATCTCCAGTTGCGGCAGGGGCGCTTTGATGGCCTTGATGTAGGTCGGGCCGAGCTGGTCGGCGGGAAAGATTTTGATGAAATCCGCGCCGGATTCCCACGCGGTGAGCGCCTCGGTGGGCGTGTAGGCGCCGGCGATGATGGGCTTGGCGTAGCGCCGGCAGAGCTTGATGACCTCGATGTTCAGTGTTGGCGTGACGACATACTCGGCCCCGGCAAGGATGGCGGCGCGGGCGGTCTCGGTGTCCAGCACGGTGCCGACGCCCATGCAGATGGCGTCGCCGAACTTCGCGCGCACGTCGCTGATGACCTGCAGGGCGTTGGGGGTGGTCATGGTGACTTCCATCGTCGGCGCGCCGCCTTGGACGAGCGCGTCGGCGACATGGATGAGCTGGGCCGACGAGTCGGCGCGGATGACGGCGATGACGCCGGGGTTGAGGAGCCGTTGGAGGGTTTGGCTTCGGGTTGCCATGATCGGGTTTGTTGAACGCGGGCGGACGATGCCAAAAGTCCTTGCCCAAGTAAAGCGCGAACGCTATTTTTGGCCCCCGAAGTGACCTCGGATGACGGATGGCGCCGGTGTGCGCCCGCTCCGCAGGTCGTCACGCCGCTGTAAACAACAGGAGTCAATCATGAAACGCATCACGATATGCACGATGGGTCTATTGCTGGGCAGTCTGGCCGCTTGGGCGCAAGCCGGGGCGGCATTGCCTGAAGCGGGCGCGAGTTCCACCGGGGCGATGCTCGGCTGGAGCCTGACGATCATCGGACTGATCATGGTGCTGGTGGTGATCGCCCGGCGATTGAGCACCGGTGAGCCGTGGAAGCAAGAGGTGGCCATCACGATCCTCGGCTTATTGATCTTCAACGGCGGCGTTTGGCTGGTCTGGTCGCAGAAGCAGGACCAGTTGCAGAAGAAGATACAGGGGATGGAAAACCGCCTCACGGCCGAGCAGCGGCAAGTCAGCGAGCTGCGCGCCATCAACGACGGGCTGGCTCAAAAGGACGCGATGTGGCGGGCGCGCGACCAGGAATGGCAGCGGATGGTGGAGAACTGGCAGAAGTATGCTGCCGACATGAAGCGGCGGTTTGAAGAATTGACCCGGCCCAAGACGGCTCCGAAGTCAAGCCCGGTGCCCGCCCCGGCGCCCAAGAAGGGGGACGGCCCCAAACCCGCACCGAAGAAGGCGGCTTAAGAGCCTTCGGACTTGTTTTGAGGAACGTTGGCAGCGGTTTGAACACGCCAGCGAGTGTCGCAATGCATCAAAGCACCAGAAACTGTCGCCTCAAGAACACCGATCACCCCGTTCGAAGAACGCGAACCGCCCCGGTCATCGCATCCAGCAGACGCTAAAAAACCAACGGGCCAATCGGCGCNCGTTCGAGTCGGCACAGACTGGCCCGTTGAACAACGATTCAAGCCGCGGCGTTTTACTTGCCGAGGATGGCTTCCTTGGCGGCCTTGGCGATGCGGAACTTGACGACCTTCTTGGCCGGAACGGTGATCTCCTGGCCAGCTTTCGGGCCGAAGCGCATGATCATCTTGCGCGCCGGGCGATTGACCAACACCAGCTTGCCCAGTCCGGGAACAGCAAACACGCCGTTCTTCTTGGCTTCCTTGCACGCGAGCGCGGCGAGAGCCTCGATGGCTTGGGCGGCCTGCTTCTTCTTGATCTGCACTTTCTCCGCGACGGTCGCGGCGATCTGACTCTTTGTCATCTTTGCCATGAACGTTCTCCTTCGGTTGTTTGGTTAGTGACGGAAGTTCGACGCCGACTCTAGGGAGGCCCCTCGGAAAATGCAACCTTTTCTTGGCTTTTTTTCACGCTTGGAATGAGAATTTTGCGTCGAGCGATTCGCCCTCGATGATGGTGACAGGCTTCGACAACAGCAGCCGGGCCTCTTGAGATTCCGCCGCGCCCTGTTGGAGCGTCGCGTGCAGATCGCGGTCGCCGCTCCGGACAACCGCCACGACCTGAGCGGCGCCTCGTGGCAATTCAAAGACCAATTCCTTCAACCGCAGGCGTCCGTGGCGCACTTCGATCCGCTCTGTCTGGCTGTTCTTCTCTCGCTTCTGGATGAACAAACCCCAGCCTTCCGGCGCGGTGAAGAACGAGCGGTGGTCCGCCGGCTGCCAGCGCGGCTTGAAGCCCAGCACGCCCGCCGGACCGTCGAGCACGAGTCCTTGGCTGGCGATCAACAGCGACCAACTGCTCATCGCCCGCGCGTAGAACTTGCCGCACTCCAGTTCGTTGAACGGGTTGCCGCCGGGGCCGGAGTTGAGTCCCTCGCGCAGCCGCCCGTCGTAACGGCTGCGCGCCATCTTCACGATGCGCCGCGCTTCCGCGATCAAGCCTTCATAGACCATCAGCCCGGCGGTGGAATACTCAATGCCGGTCCAGACCTCGTCGGAATAGAGCATGAATGATTGGGGCCGGTCGTTGCGCGGCCAGGTGCAGATGAGCAGGCCGCCCTCCTCGTCGGTCACGTAGCGGCGCGGGTCTTGTTTGAAGCCCGCGAACTTCTCGCGGAAGTTGTGGCGCATCACCGACTCCATCGCGCGGCGGACGCGCGCCGGCGGATAGAGGTAGCCGAGGCCGAGCTGGTGCGCCCACCACTGGCCGAGCAACTGATCGCTGGCGCAGCCGTTGTTGTAATCGCGCGCCGGCGGCGTTTCGGGGATTTGGATGTAGTAGTCGCCGTTCCAGAGCCGGGCGTTCTGGTTCTTCATGCCGGCCTCGCGCACGGCGCGCCAGCGCGCGGCGGCTTCCGCGTCGTTCATTGCCGCGGCGAGTTGTTCGGCGGCGGCGAGCGCGGCGAGGTATTGCGAGCCGATGAACGTGTTGGCGCCGGAGACGGCCGTATCGTAGGTGTTCCACTGGTGGCCCGCCGGCATGCCGTCATGGTCGCCGTCCATCTTCTGGATGATCCAGTCGGTGGCTTTTTTCACGCCCGGCCAGACTTGTTTGAGGAAATCCATGTTCGGGCTGAGTTGGTGTTCGCGCAGCGCCGCGACGATCACCGCGCAGTGGCCGTCCATGAACGCTTTGTGGGGGCTGTGCTGACGATGCGAGGTCTCGCCGTCTTCGCGCAGGTAGGTCACGAGGTCGGAGATGCGCAGGTTGCGGCCGATCTCCGGAAACAACCGCGAGTGGCTCTGCGCATAGTTCCAGACGTGTGTGCAGTTCAGCGGACAACAACCGTAACTGCCCTCGTAGCCGGCAAAGTAGCCGCTCTCGGCCCACCAGCAGGTCGGCCCGCGGAAGATGACAGACTGCGAGGTTATCGCGTCGAGAAACTCCTCCGGCAGATTCGACTGGTAGAGCGTTTCGTGATAAAGCCGCGTGCGCTGCCAGAGCGCCTCGGCGTTGGCGGCCACATAGCGGGCCACAGCGAGCGCGTCGGGCCAGCGGCGGGCGTAACAATTGCCTGCGTGCTGAAAGCGGCGGACGTTCGGGAAATGCCATGTCAGCGCGAACGTCACCGTCCGTTGCTGGCCGGGCGCAAGCCGGACCGGCACCGTCAACGCGCCGTTGAACGTCTCGCATGCCGCGCTCTCGCCGGAATCGTCGAGCGGCTTCAAACCTGCGGCGATCTCGCCCCGCGCCTGCCAGCGCGCCGTGCCGATGGCTCTCGCATCCAGCGCCATGAGCGTCATCGAACCCCACGCGGGCGGCGCGGGCACGATGCGCTGTCCCTCCTTGAGCGGACGGCCAAGCGTCGCTTCGTAGAGCGCGGCGGCCCAGCTCCACGGCAGACCTTCGGCCAGCGCGAAGATCACGAGGCCTTTGCCGAGGGGGCCTTCAATGAGCAGCGGATCGCCGTTCGTTGTCACCGCGAGGGCGCGATAACCATTCTCGCCGGCGCGAAACTCTCGCAGACGCGTGTAATCGCCCGCGGACCAGGGTTCTCCGAGTTTCGTCAAAGCCAACGGCGCGCTGGGCGTAAACACAACCCGGCTGCCCACGGGCATGGTTGCGCCTTCCGCCCCGGCGAACGACATGCCAATAGCCGCGACGACCGATTTCACGGCCGCCTGCACCTTCAGGAACACGTCGGGCTGCGTGTCGGCGAAAACGATGTGGTCCACATTGATGTGGCCCCAGCCGCCCGTGTGACGGTCCACGATCTCGATCACCGCCTCCCTGCCCTTGAACTCGGCCACGTCCCAGCTTGTGGCTTCGAGTTGCTCGCGGTTCTGGCCGCGCGCCGTCCGAACGATTTTGCCGTTCACGCGTAGGTTCATGCAGGTCTCCGCGTGTTTGCCGCCGCCGATGAGGAAACCGATGTAGCGGCGTTCGATGCGGAACGGTTTCGAAGTCAGCGTGCCAGTCGTCCGGTCGCCTTGCAGAAACGTGTTGACCAGCCGTTTGCCCGCGAAACCGCTGACCGGTTGTTGATGCGGCAGTGTGCCTTTGGCCGGCTCCGTGCCGAATGCATCGCCTTGAAC
>JAOACV010000134.1 GCA_026417675.1 Verrucomicrobiia bacterium | reverse complement strand
CGGATGCGCGGTTTGGCCGGCGCAGCGCGAAGTTCACAGTCCCTGCCGACGCGAACCCGAACTGGACCGGCTGGCGTTCGGGGCCGATTCCAATTCAGCCCGGCGCCAGTTATCTGTTGAGCGGCTGGCTGAAGTCACAAGGCGTGGATGGCGAGGCACGGCTGCACGCGCATTTGCTGGGCAAAGACGGCAAGGTCGTCCGGGGCGGGTTTCTGGGCACGCAGCCCGGCGTGAGCGCCGACTCAGACTGGACGCGCTCGACCGTGACCGGGCGCGCCCCGGCGGACGCAGCGGCAATCGAGTTGCATCTGACGATGAACGGCCACGGCACGCTGCGGCACGACGGCGTGTTGCTCTGCCGGGCGCTGGACGGCGAAGTTGTCGGTTTTGACAACGCCGAGAGCGCCCGCGCGCTGGCGGGCCTGCGTGTGTGGGAGGTCAATCCTTTGGTGAAAGTATTTCCCGACGACGCGCCGGGGTCGGCGGCGAAGGCTGTAACGGTTGAATGTGCTCGGAACGAATCCGAGCCGTTCCAGCTTGTGCTGCGTAGCGACAAGCCGCTGCGCGGCGTGAAGGTGGCGGTGTCGGCGTTGAAGAACGCCAAGGGCGCGACGCTGCCGGCGGTGAAGGTTGAACGCGTCGGTTTTGTGCCGATTGACCATCCGAGCGGCTACTTCCACACGGACGCGCCGGACTGGCATCGGCGCTTGCCCCAAGGGCGCGGCGCGACGGACGGTTGGGCAGGAGAATGGCCCGATCCGTTGATTCCCAACGCGCCATTGGATCTGGCCGCAGGTCGCGCGCAGCCGCTGTGGTTCACCGTGCGCGCGCCGGCAGATGCCGCACCGGGGGAGTATCGTGGCGTAATCACGGCCAATGCAGCAGAAGTGAAAGCAGTGACGCTACCGCTGAAGGTGAAAGTGCTGCCGTTCACGCTGCCGAAGAGCACGCGGCTGAAGGCGATCTTTGACTTCCGTTTCCACGGCGACGAGGCCGCGCGGCGGGCGTGGCTGCGGTTCATGGCGGAGCGGCGGCTGGGCATCAGCCACGTCGAGCCGGCGCCCGTGTTTCGCTACAAGAACGGCCAGGTGACGATGGATGCGACCGCGTTCGATGAGACGGCGCGTTATTGTTTCGATGAGTTGGGGATGCAGGTGGCTTACACGCCGTGGTTCTTTTACATGTTCGGCTGGGCGTATCCGCCGAAGAAGTTGTTCGGTCTGGAACCGTTCACGCCCGAATACAACGCCGCGTTCAAGCAGGCATATAAACTTTTTACCGACCATCTCAAAGCGCGCGGCTGGCACGACAGGTTTGTCTATTACATCTCCGACGAGCCGCACTTCCACAACCACGAGTTCGTGGTCGAGCAAATGAAGAAACTCTGCGCGCTGATCCATGAGGTGGACGCGACAATCCCGATCTATTCGAGCACGTGGCGGCACTGCCCGGCGTGGGACGACGCGCTTGATCTCTGGGGCGTTGATCAATACGGCTGTTTCCCGGTCGCGGAGATGGAGCGGCTGCGCCAGCGTGGCAAACAGTTCTGGTTCACCTGCGACGGGCAGATGGCGACCGACACGCCGTATCTGGCCACGGAGCGGATGCTGCCTTACTACTGCTTCAGATACGGCGCGACCGGCTTCGAGTTCTGGGGCATCAACTGGTGGACCTACGACCCGTGGGAGCGCGGCTGGCACACGTTCATCCGCCAGAGCGACGACGGCAAGCGCTACTACTGGGTCCGCTACCCGAACGGCGACGGCTACCTCGCCTATCCCGGCGCGAAGGTCGGCGTAGACGGCCCCGTGAGCACGATTCGCTTGGAGCAAGTGCGCGAGGGTTTGGAGGACTATGAGGCGCTGGCGATACTGGCGGAGTTGGTGGAGAAAGCGAAGGCCGGATGCAAACCGTGCGTGGACGGTGAGAAGGCGCTCGCGATGGCGCGCGAGCTGGTGACGATCCCGAACGCGGGCGGCCTGCGCTCGACGGAGATCTTAGCCGATCCTGACCGCATCCCGGCAATCCGCAGGGCGGTCAACGCGGCGATTGTTGAAATGAGGACGAAGTAGAATTACTTCCGCAACATCGGCTCCGCCCAAACGCCGTGCGTGCGACTGGGCAGGCCTTCGGAGGAGATACGCAACGTCAGGTTAGTCGCTCCGGCCAGCGGTATCTCGAAAAACTCCGCAGGAGCTTCCAATCCGCGCATCTTCCGCGAGGTTGCGGCGATCTTGCCGTCAAGCAGCACGACAAAAGTATTTGTGCCGGCCGCGCCGATCCCCGCGTCGTTGCCAGCCCAAACGGTAAACTTGGCGAAGACGTTGGTCGGCACAAAGAAGGTGTATTCCGTTCGCCAGCCAACACCGAAGCCTTTGGCGAACGTCCGGGGTTTGCCGTCGGGCATCCTCAAACGCAAGGGATGACGGCCCAGTCCGGGCGGCTCGCCACCGTGGTGGGCATAAGAGCCGGACGCGTTGCGGATGAGTCGCCCCTGATGGTTCCTATCGCTCCACGTAAACGGCGGCGTGCGCGCGGGCGTAAAGTCGGCCAGACACACGTCACCAGGCGGCCGGGTGTCGAACCGGTTCTGGGCGATGGACAAGACGCTGTAGAGCACGTCGGCGAGCAAACGCGCGCCTTCAGCGGCGGCAATGATGCCATGTTTGACGAACTTGGATTGGTTGCGCTCACCCAGCGCCTGCATCATTGGAATCAGCAGCCGCTGCGTCCGCGCGTTCATTTGATGGTGCTGCTCCAGAACATGAAAGATCAGCTCGTCCACGCTTGCACCCAGCAACCTTGGGCGGTAGCCACGCACCGCCGCCTTCAACTGCGCGAGCGAGACAGGGCAAGCGTCAATCCGCGCGTGAAACGGCTCCGTCTCGATGTCCGGCGGCAGCAGCATCAGGCCGGCGATGAAGCTGGGTTGCGACAGCGTTGGCCCGCCCTCCGGCACGGCGATGTCGCCGTGGGCGAAGTGCGCCGGGCAACTGCTATCTTCCAGATAGTGCGCGACGCTGCCGAAGAACCGCATCGCTTCCTTAACTTCGCCCTGCCGGAACAGGGTGACGACGCGCGGCAAGTAGTAATCGAATACCAGTTTGTTGCGTTCCAACCCGCCAGGCAGATGAAGCAACGCCTTCGCGTCGGGCGGCACGGGCATGATGTAGGGCTTCGCATCGGCATGCCCTGCCACATCGGGATACAGACAGTAGCGCGCAACGAACGGCGGGATTTCGTCCTTGATGATTTCGCGCTGCCACGGCGGCAGCAAATCCGCCGCGGCTTGCGAGATATGATGGTGGTTTGTGCCCCATGCGAAAGCTTGGCTAGCGCAGGCCGCCAGTAACGCAAACGAGAGGGATAACGATCGGATCATATCGGCTCAGCTTTCTTCATTCCGCAATCGCCGACGGTAATAGTCGAGCACTACCGCGCCCACAATCACACAGCCCGTCACCACGCGTTTGGTCGGGTCCTGGGCGCCGATTTGGGCGAGGCCCGCGCCGAGCACGGCGATGATGAGCACACCAATAAAGGAATTGATGACCGAGCCGCGGCCGCCCATCAGGCTGGTGCCGCCGATGACGGCGGCCGCAATGGCTTGCAGTTCGTTGCCGATGCCGACGTTGGGATCGGCGGATCCCATGCGGGCGGCAACCATCAGGCCGGAGAGGGCCGAGAGCAAGCCGCAGAGGGCAAACACGGCGACCTTGACCGGCTTGGGATTGACGCCCGAGAGTCGCACCGCTTCCTCGTTGGTGCCAATGGCAATGATGTAGCGCCCAAACACGCTGCGGGAGAGGATAAACTGCGCCGCGACGACCACCAGCAGCGCCATGATGACCACCGGAGACAGACCGAGAGATTGCGTGTCCGCCAACACGTCCACCTGTCCGGCAAGGTATTGCGTCTGCGACTGCGTGATCAGATAGGTGGCGCCGCGGGCGACCTCCAACATCCCCAGCGTCACAATGAACGACGGCAGCCGCCACATGACCGTCACCAACCCGTTGAGCAGTCCGCAAAGCAGCCCCACGCCGAGACAGGCGGGAACTGCCGCGGCGAGCGGCAATTTCCACTGGATGAGACAGACGCCCAACGCCGCGCTACTAAGCGCGAGCACCGAGCCGACGGAGAGATCAATTCCCCCCAGAATCAGCACCAGCGTCATGCCCACCGCCAGCACCGTCGCGTCAGGGATCTGGTTGGCAATCGTCAGGAACGTCGTCGTGGTGAAGAAATGGTCGGTGCTCAGGCCGAAGAACACAATCAACCCAGCTAGCGCGAGAAACAGGCCGAGGTAATCGAAGAGGACGGCGCGTAGGTTTCTCATTCCTTGGAGTTACTTCAAGTTGTCCTTCGTGATCAACTCCACCGGCGTCTCGCGGTCGGCAGGGGTGGATTTGTCGCGGAGGACCTGAAGCGCGTATTCAATTCCAAAGACGGCGAGTTTGTCAGCGTGCTGGTCGGCAGTGGCGAGCATCTTGCCCTCGCGGATGAGCTGTTGGACGGCCGAGATGTTGTCGTAACCGACGACGAGCACCTGGTCAGACTTGCCTGCAGCCTTCAGCGCAGCAATGGCGCCAAGGGCCATGCTGTCATTGGCGCAGAGGAAGGCTTTGAGATCGGGATGCTCGATAATCAGAGCTGAGGCGACCTGGTTGGCCTTGGTGGTTTCCCAGTTGCCGGGTTGCGAGGAGGCCAGCGACAGGCCCGCGGCCTTCACAGCATCATCGAAACCAAGTTTGCGCTGCTGGCCGTTGAACGCGGTCGGGACGCCCTCGATGATGGCGACCTTGTCGCCGGGCTTAAGCTTCGTGGCGAGATAGTCGCCGACGAGCTTGGCGCCTTTGCGGTTGTCAGGGCCGACGAACGGGATCGCAGCCTTTTTATCGGCAAGCACGGTGGCGTCGAACTTGTTGTCAATATTGATGACCACGATGCCGGCGTCCATTGCCTTCTTGCAAACCGGCACGAGCGCCTTGGAGTCGGCAGGCGCGATGACGATGGCGTTGACGCGCTGGGCGATCATCTGCTCCACGAGATCAATCTGCCGGCTCACGTCGAGTTCGTCCTTGATGCCGTTGGCCAGCAAGTCGTAATCGTTCGCGTGCGCGGCTTGATGCTCCCGCGCGCCGCGTTCCATCGTCTGGAAGAACTCGTTGGCGAGCGATTTCATCACCAGCGCGATCCGCGGCTTGCCGTCGCGGGATTTTTCCGAGGGCTTGCCGCACCCGGCGAACGCGGCGCCGAGGAGTGCCAGCGGCAAGAGACAACGAAGAAAAATGTTCATGGCAGGGAGAAATACAGGCTAAAAGCGGCGGTTGCCAGACGAAAAACCAAAGCCGTCGGCCTGCAAACGGGGCGCAATAGGAAGCCAGCGACGTTGCATTGAAACTGTCGGCGCGATAATCTGCGCGGCGGCAAATGAAGATTGCGCTGGCCCAACTCGATTTCACCGTCGGCGACCTTGCCGGGAATGAGGCGAGGATTCTCGGCGCTTACCGCCGCGCGTGCGCTTTGGGCGCGGAACTGGTCGTGTTCAGCGAATTGGCGGTGACGGGCTACCCGCCACGCGACCTGTTGCTGAAACGTCAGTTTGTGCCCGACAACCTTGCGACGTTGGAGCGCATCGCGCGGCAGATGACCGACGCGACGGCAGTGGTGGGATATGTGGATGTCAACGACAGCGGCACAGGCCGGCCGTTTCGCAACGCGGCGGCGCTTGTTCAGCAGGGCAGGGTGAGGCATCGCGTCTGGAAGGCTTTGTTGCCAACCTACGATGTGTTTGACGAGGACCGCTATTTTGAGCCAGCGGCCCGAAACGACCCCGTGGCGTTCGGCCAGACGCCGCTGGCGGTCACGATTTGCGAGGACATTTGGAATGAGGAAGCCTTCTGGCGCGGACAACGTGACCGCGACGGCCAGCCGCTCTATGCGCGCGACCCTGTGCGCGAACTCTGCGGCGCCGGCGCTCAGGTCATCGTCAACCTCTCCGCCTCGCCTTATGTGCTCGGCAAGGAGCGGCTCCGTCACGACCTGCTCTCCACAGTTGCCCGGCATCATCAGCGGCCGCTGGTTTTGGTCAACCAGGTTGGCGGCAACGACGAATTGATCTTCGACGGCAACTCGATGGCGTTTGACGCGCGCGGGCGCTTGGTCGCGCAGGCGCGAGCCTTCGAGGAAGACCTTCTCCTTGTGGACACCTCGGCGACATCCGCCACCACGTTGCGCGCGCCGGCCGAGGAGGAGTCGCTCTACCAAGCCCTCGTGCTCGGCTTGCGCGACTACACCCGCAAGTGCGGGTTCAAAGGCTTGGTGCTCGGTCTCAGCGGCGGGATTGATTCGTCGGTGGTGGCGGTCCTCGCCTCGGCTGCCGTCGGGCCGGAGAACGTCATTGGCGTCTCGATGCCCTCGCGGTTTTCCAGCGACCACAGCAAAAGTGACGCGGCCCGTTTGGCGAAGAACTTGGGCATCCAATACCTGACGATCCCGATTGAGCCGGCCCACAAAGCGTTTCTCGACATGCTCGCGCCGGTGTTCGCCGGACTGAAGCCCGACGCGACCGAGGAAAACATCCAGGCGCGCATCCGGGGCGTGCTGCTGATGGCGCTCTCGAACAAGTTCGGCCACATGCTGGTCACCACGGGCAACAAGAGCGAAATGGCGACTGGATACTGCACGCTCTACGGCGATATGTGCGGCGGCCTGGCCGTCATCAGCGACGTGGACAAGACGGACGTTTACCGGCTGGCGCGTTGGATCAATCGCGAGCGCGAGATCATCCCGGAAGGCTCGATCACAAAACCGCCGAGCGCCGAACTGCGGCCCAACCAGACCGATCAGGATACCCTGC
>JAOACV010000133.1 GCA_026417675.1 Verrucomicrobiia bacterium | reverse complement strand
AGATGTGTATAAGAGACAGACTTTACCCAGCCCGCGCTCTACAACCGCGACCGGCCGCTGTTCAAGAAATACATCCCGCTCTGCAAGCGCGTCGCCGAAGCCGGCTGGCAGCCGGTCACCAGGGCGCGCACCGACCATCCGCGCGTTTATGTCGAGCGTTTCGGCAGGAACCTGCTGACGGTGTTCAACGACCAGGACGCCGGCACGCCGCCGCAAACGGTGACTGTGACGCTGGACGGCCTGCGGGCGGAGGCCGCGCGCGAACTGGTCAGCGGCAGGACCTTGGTCTTTCAGCGCGGCACGCTCGTGTTGACGCTCGCCGCGGAAGACGTCGCGGTGCTGGAACTGGAGTGAGGAGGGCCGCCGGTGGCGTCGTGTAACATCATGTCGTTTTGTAGGATGGAGTTGGACGGCCTGATGCGGTAAAGTTCGCCCCGACGAAGACAACAACCCGCGAAACTATCGGAGCATGGATCGAGTCATGAAAAATATTTCCCGTCGAAGTTTCCTGCGCGCCGTCGCGACGGCGGTCGCCGCGCCGGTGATCGTCCCGTCGAGCGTGATTGGGAAGAACCCGCCTTCGAGCCGCATCACGATGGGCTGCATCGGCGTGGGCGGCATGGGCATGCGCAACCTGCGTGCGGCCATGGCCAACGAGGATGTGCAGATCGTCGCCGCGTGCGACCCGGTGAGCGCCTCCAACGAATACGGTCACTGGTTCCGCGATGGCTGGCAGGGGCCTTGGTTCGGCCGCATCGCCGCCAAGAAGGTCGTCGAACATCATTATGCCGAGAAGGCCGACCGCGCGGATTTCCGCGGCTGCGAGGCCTACGTGGATTACCGCGAACTGCTCGCGCGACGCGACATCGACGCGGTGACGGTGGTCACACCGGACCACTGGCACGCGCCCATCACCATCGCCGCCGCGCAGGCCGGCAAAGACATCTACTGCGAGAAACCGCTTTCGTTGACGCTCGCCGAGGGCGCCGAAATGGTTCGCGCGGTGCGCCGCTACGGCCGCATCCTCCAGACCGGCACGCACCGCCGGTCCGCCGCCTCCGCCCGGTTCATGTGCGAGCTGATCCGCAACGGTCGGATCGGCAAGATTCAAAGAATCTACGTCGAGATTGGCCACAACCATCGCGAGGGGCCAAAGAACAAATGGGAGTCCCATCCCGTGCCGGAGTGGCTCGATTACGACATGTGGCTCGGTCCCGCCCCTTGGGCGCCTTACCACAAAGACCGTTGCCTCTACTCGTTCCGCTTCATCAGCGACTACTCCGGCGGCAACGTCACCAACCTCGGCGCGCACATGATTGATCTGGTCCAGTGGGCCACCGGCCACGACTACACCGGGCCTATCGAGGTTGAGGACCTCGGCGGCGTTTTTCCGCCCACCGGATTGTTCGACGTGGCCGACCCGGCGCATTTCCGCTGCCGCTACGCGAACGGCATCGAGTTCGAGTGTCACAGCGGCGAACGCTCCGCCTACGTGCGGTTCGAGGGCACCGACGGCTGGCTGGCCTACGACGACAAGATGCACGCCTCGAACCCGTCGCTGTTCCAGGAGCGCATCGGCCCGGAGGAAATTCACCTCTATCGCTCCGAGGACCACATGCGCAACTTCATTGACAGCGTCAAGAGCCGCAGCGAGCCGGCCGCGCCGGTCGAAGTGGGCCATCGCTCCGCCGCCATTTGCCATCTGGGCAACATCGCCATGATGTTGAAGGCCAAGCTCCAATGGGATCCCGACGCGGAGCAATTCGTGGGCCCCAACGCTGAGGCCGCCAACCGCCTGCGCCAGCGCGTCTATCGCCAACCGTGGAACGCATGATATGAGACCCGCGCTCTTTTCCGTCAGCTACGCCGGCCTGTGGGGACAGGCGGCTCTGTCCTTGGCCGAGTTCGTCGCCCGCGCCGGACGGCTGGGATTTCCGGCAGTGATGCTCATGGGCAAACGCCCGCATCTGTCGCCGCTGGACGCCACGCCGGCGTTCGTGCGGTCGGTGAAAAAGGCCTTGCAACAAGCGCGCGTCAACTGCGATGTCGTCGCGGCCTACACGCATCTCGCGCCGAGCACGGCGGCGGAACTTCCTGTCATCGAGCTGCAGATCGCCTACGTCGAGTCGCTGGCGCGACTGGCGTCCGAACTTGGCGCCAAGGTGGTGCGCATCTTTACGGCTTACGAAGCCGAGGGTCAGGACCCGCAGGCCAACTGGCGTCGCGTTGTGGCGACCGTCCGCGAGATGTGCGACCGCGCGGCGGCGCACGGCGTGACCATCGCCATCCAGAACCATCACGACCTCGCCGTCCACACCGACGCATTGCTGGAATTGCTGGCCGAGATTGACCGCAAGAACTGCAAGCTCGGCTTCGACGCGTGGTCGCCCGCGTTGCGCGGGGAGGACCTCTATGCGGCCGCGCGCAAGGCCGCGCCGCACACGGTCATCACCACCAACGCCGACTACGTCCGCCTGCCGCGCTACCGCTACCGGCCCGAACTGGTCAACTACGAGCGGCTCCCCCTCGACTGGGTGCGCGCGGTGCCGTTCGGGACCGGCTTCATTGACTATGCGGCGTTCTTCAAAGGCCTGCGCGACGGCGGCTTCGACGGCGTGGCGGTCTATGAAATGTGCTCGCCCATCCGCGGCGGCGGCGCGCTGGAAAATCTTGATGCCTGCGCGAAGACGTATCTGAAATGGATGCGCGCGCACAAACTCGTTTAGCCAGGACGACGCAATGCAGAAAAGCGCGAAGCGTCGGGACAGTGACACAAAGGCCGTATGAAACATCGAGTCCTCGCGCAAGCTCGCCAGCCGGCGTGTTGTCTCGCCGCTCTTCTCGCAGCGATCGCCGGCAGCTTGGCCGCAGATGCGCCGCCGGTGAAACACCCTCGCGCCACCTTGGGCGACACGGTGGTGGAGCCGGCTTGGGCGCAGCGGCTCACGGTTACCGTGGGGCCGGCGGATGCGGACATCGTCGGCACGAGCCAGAAACCGATTCAGGCGGCAGAGGACTACGTCGCGCGGCTCGGCGGCGGCACCGTGAAGATTCTGCCGGGCACCTACCGGCTGCGGAACGCCGTTTATCTCCAGCCGAAAGTCCGGCTCATCGGCAGTGGGTCGCAGACCGTGCTCATCAAGGAGCCTTCGGTGACGACCACGCTCGCGCAGGACAGCGATTGGTTCGACCAAGAGATCACACTGACCGACGCCACGGGCTTTGAAATCGGCGATGGCGTCTGCCTGCGCACAAAGAACCCCGGCACCGGCGCGACGGAGATCGTCAAGCGCACGCTGGTGGCGCGCACCGGCAACCGTTTCAAGCTCGACCAGGGACTGCGGAAGAATTTCTGGCGCATCGGCGATACGAAGGTTTCGACGCTGTTCCCGATCCTCTCCGGCGAGAACGTCAGCGACATCGTCATCGAGGACCTCGTTCTGGACGGCAACCGCGCGAAGAACGACAACCTCGACGGCAACTACGCCGGCTGCATCTTCATGCAGGAGTGCAACCGCGTCACCATCCGCGGCGTCACGGCCCGCAACTACAACGGCGACGGCATGAGCTGGCAGATTTGTCACGACGTGCTCGTGGAGAACTGCGTCAGCGAAGGCCACGCGGGCCTCGGCCTGCATCCCGGCTCCGGCTCGCAGCGCACGGTCATGCGGAACAACCGGGTCATCGGGAACAACATCGGCATCTTCTTCTGCTGGGGCGTCCGGCACGGTCTCGCCGAGCAGAACCACATCGAGGGCAACCGCACCGGCATTTCCATCGGCCACCACGACACGGACAACCTTGTGACCGGCAACCAGATCATCCGCAACGAGAAGGTCGGCGTGTTGTTCCGTCCGGAGCGCGGCAAGGACTTCGCGGGCCACCGCAACCGCATCGAGAACAACCGCCTCGTGGACAACGGCCCGGAGAACGGGCCCGCCGTGGACATCCAGGGCGGGACCGAGTCGGTCGTTCTGGCGAACAACGAGATCATCGAGACACGCGGCCCTGCCCAGCGCAGCGCCATCCGTCTCGGCCCGGAGACGCGCGACATCAGGCTGGAGGGAAATCGGATTCGGGGCTTCGCGAAGGACGTGGACCGAAAGCCGTGAAAGCTTGCGCTTTCCGCAGCCCCGTCGTGCAGAACGCGTGTCCTGAATTCGGAAGGGCCTCGGCACCCGACGGAAAGTGAAATCCTTTGCCACGACACTCGAGGACTGAGACGCTTCCCGGATCCTAGAGCGAGGCGCTGTGTGCCGAGCGCCGAGCCGTAACACACATTTGGCAATATGAAGAAAACCGCTTCAATCAAATCATGGTTGCCGCTGGCGCGCCGCGCGGCGACGGCGGGCGAGTTGCCGACCGGAGTGGCGTTCCGGCCGGAGTGGATTGACTTCGAGCGCGGCATCCGGGTCGGCAACCTCGAACCGCACGAGCGCGTCACGCAGATTTTCAAGTATCACCTCGAACAGCGCCACGGCCAGCCCTTCACGTGCGACCGCTGGGGGCGCGGCGTGTTCTGGCAATGGATTTGCTGGGTGCCGCGCAAGAACCGCGACGCCAAACCGGTCAGCCATGACGTGAATTGGAGCTGCGCGAAGTTCTTCATCTCGGTGCACCAGGACGCGCGCGTCTTCAAGGCCGGCGCGCAAGTCGAGCGCGGCCCGGCGGAGGGGCCGGAGGAATTCCCCGGCTGCGTGCTCAAGCGCGACTGGGACTGGCATC
The DNA here is from genome assembly GCA_026417675.1 of Verrucomicrobiia bacterium. Lineage (GTDB taxonomy): Bacteria > Verrucomicrobiota > Verrucomicrobiia > CAIQCK01 > CAIQCK01 > JAOACV01. Next base: position 2,118 of record JAOACV010000133.1, on the reverse strand, counting down.
GCCTCGTTGCCGGCCTGCGCGCGGGCAGCGAGTTGGAGCGCGAGTTGTTGCGGCTGATCCGCAAGGACGGGTTCATCGCGCAGATCGGCGACTGGGAGCGGATGCAGGTCTTTGACGCGCAGACTTTCCGGTCGGTCGCGCAGCTTCGCGACGCGCTGAAAAAAGTCGGCAGGCGCGACTGGGTCGGCTTTCAGGTTTATTATCCATTCCCGGAGAAGGAAGTGCGCGGGATGACCGGCTACGAGCTGGTGCAAGCCGTCGCCGCCGTCTTCGACGAGACGACGCCGGTGATGAACATCGTCATGCAGGTGCCGCTGCGCGTCGGCGGGTAAAGTCCCGAAGGTGGAGCGCGCGTTCTCCGAACGCGCTGGAAGCTTGTCGCGCGCCGAGCCGACGCGAACGTAACGCGGAGGCTTCCACGGCGGCGCGATACAGTGGTTTGGGAGGGCGCGACCGCCGAGCGCGCCGTAGAAGGACGACGGCGAGGTCGTCTGGGTGTCGCCGATGTGGGTCAACTACGCGCCGTCGAAGGCCGTGCGGTCCTGCCCGCCGCAAACTTCTCGATTTGTCGGGCGATCTTGTGCAGAACGCGCACGTCGCGGTTCTCCAACACCGCGCGGCTGAAGACGCGGCGCAGCGGACGGGCGAAGGTTTCCGGTTCGTCGCGGTGCGGGCGGAAGCCGATGGCCTGCATCGCGCTAACGAAGTGCCGAATGGCGCGCTCAATCTCCAAGTCTGGCGCAAGGTCGAGCTTCGGACCGCTGATTTTGCCCACGCTGGCCAAGAAAATTTCGTAGGCAATCACCTGCACGGCCTGCGCGAGGTTCAGCGACGGCACCCGATGGACCGCCGGGATGGTGGCGCAGAGGTGGCAGCGGCCCAGTTCGCTGTCGAACAGCCCCTTGTCCTCGCGGCCGAAGACGATCCCAACCCGGAACCTCTGCGACACCTCGACGATGTGCGGCACAATGTCGCGGATCGGCTGCACTTGCGGGATGCCGGGATCGCGCGAGCGATGCGTGGTGCCGATCAGCCGGTGGATGCCCTCGAACGCCTCGTCGAGCGAAGCGACCACGCGCGCGCCAGCCAGCACCTCCTCCGCGCCGTGGGCGAACGCGACCGCCTGGCGGTTCTCCTTGAACCGGCAACCGCCGATGACGATGAGCGAGGTGAAGCCCATTGTCTTGATCGCGCGCGCCGCGCTGCCGATGTTGCCGGGCGTTTGCGGCTCAACGAGGATGAAGCAGACGTTGGCCAGGTTGGGGGGCACCGGCAGGTCGAGGATCTTATGGGTCGGCTCCGACTTTCTCATGATGATCGTTTGACGCTCACGATACGCCAATCCCAGTTGGTTGACGAGGGCGTTCAGGTTCCGGCGTCACTTCGCCGCCGAGTTTCTTGACGCCGCCGGAGGCGGATGCTAGCTTCGCGCCGAGATCTCAAACCATGGCGGCAAAGATTGATATTCACTATTGCTTTCAGTGAAACTACGAACCGAGGGCCGTCAGTCTGACGGAGCGGTTGCTCACGGAGTTCAAAGGGCAGATTCAATCTCTGACGTTGACGCCCGGCACGGGCGGCGTGTTTGAGGTGAGTCTCAATGGCAAGAAGGTTTACTCGAAGCTCGAAACCGGCCAGTTCCCGGAGCCGGGGGAAATTGTCAAAGCCATTCGATCCCGGTTGTAAGCAGGGCGGAAGCCTTCTTCTGGCGCCCTAGGACCAATCAACAATTCGGATCGCGAGATCACTTCGAGGCAGATGAGGGGGACCTCTCCAGATAAGCACGCGCAAGATGGTAATAATCCTCGGCCGCGCGGCGCAACCGGGCGCGCTCCTTTTCGCCGAGATGGCTGACGACTCTCGCAGGCGCGCCATAAACCAGCGAGCCGTCCGGCACGCGCAGGCCCTTTGTCAACAGCGCGTGGGCGCCGATGATACACTGGCGGCCGATGACGCAGCCGTCCATGACCACCGCACCCATGCCGACCAGCGTCTCGTCGCCGATGTCGCAGCCGTGTAGGATGACATTGTGGCCCACCGTGCAGTAAGCGCCGACTACACAGGGCGTTTCGCGATCCACGTGGCAAACGGAGTTGTCCTGGATGTTCGTGTAAGGGC
>JAOACV010000132.1 GCA_026417675.1 Verrucomicrobiia bacterium | reverse complement strand
GGATAGGAAATGCTTGTTTCGTTTCCCTCCTGCGAAATGGGTGACCGAACCGCAAAACCAATCCTCTGCCGTCCGAAAACTCGCTGCTTCAGTGGCGCGATGGAGCCGCCATGCCCCGCCTTTTCTCCTCGCGCTGCTGGTTTGCGGTTGCGATGGCCGGTCGCGCACGACCGCGCCAGCGGCGCCGTTGCGTGTGTTTTGCGGCGCGGCGCTCAAGCCGCCTGTGGAACAGATCGCGCAGGAATACGAACGCGCCTACAAGGTGCCGGTCGAGTTACAATACGGCCCGTCGCAAACCTTGCTGGCCAGCATCGAGGTCACCAAGGTCGGCGACCTTTACATTCCCGGCGACGACAGTTTTCTGAAGCTCGCGCGCGAGAAGGACTTGATCGCTGAAACCATCCCGCTGGCCCGGATGGCCACAGTGGTGGCCGTTCGCGCCGGCAACCCGAAAAACATCCAGTCCTTGGCAGACCTCGGTCGGGCCGATGTGAAGCTCGGCATCCCGAATCCCGATGCCACCGCCGTCGGCAAACTCGCCCGGCAGGCGTTGCAAGCCGCTGGGGCATGGGAGTCGATGGAAGCCCACGCCACCGTCTTCAAGCCCACCCCCAACGACATCGCCGCCGACGTGAAACTCGGCGCGCTGGACGCCGGGCTGGTATTTGACGCCGTCGCCAAACAATTCGCCGATTTGGAAATCGTGACCCTGCCGGAACTTGCCCCCGCAGTGGCCTCCGTTTCGGTAGCCGTCCTGCAGTCCAGCGTGCAACCGTCCGCCGCGTTGCGGTTTGCCCGATACCTGAGCGCCGCCGACCGCGGCCTGAAACGGTTCGCCGCGCTGGGCTACACTGTGCTTGAGGGCGACACATGGGATGAATCTCCGGAGATTCTGCTCTTCAGCGGCGCGGTCAACCGAGTCGCGGTCGAGGAAACCCTGCGGGCTTTCGAACAACGCGAAGGTTGCCGGGTCACGCGAGTTTACAACGGCTGCGGCATTCTCGTCGGCCAGATGAAATCCGGCGGCGCGCGGCCCGATGCGTATTTGACTTGCGACCGCTCGTTCGCCTCTCCTGTGGCTGATCTATTTCTCGGCGAACCGGCAAGAATCTCCGAAACGGACATTGTGCTGGTCGTCCCGGCCGGCAATCCGCGTCAAATCTGCGAACTGCGCGATCTGGCCCGACCCGGACTGCGTGTGGGCTGGGCCAACCCCGACCAGAGCACGCTCGGCGCCCTGACCTTGCGGATGTTCGAACAAGCCGGCATTGCCGAAGCCGTCCGCTCCAACACCGTCATGCAAACCCCGACCGGCGACCTGCTCGTCAACCAGTTCCGCGTCAGCCCCGGCTCGCTCGATGTGGTCGTCGCCTACCGGGTCAACGCCATGAAGGCGGGTGATGCCGTGCAGGTTCTCGCGATCGACGCGCCCGGCGCGAGGGCCGAGCAGACCTTCAGTGTCGGCGCGCAGTCGAAACACAAGCAACTGGTTCGGCGGCTGCATGCGGCGCTGCTCTCCACCGAGGCGGGGCAACGCTACACGGCCGCCGGCTTCAAATGGAATCCCGAACCGCGCCGTGACTGAACCCGCGCATCGCCCCCGTTCCGATGTGCCGTTCTACGCCGGCCTGCTCAGGCTTGGCGGCATCTACGTCCTGCTTCTGGCGGGATTGCTGATCGCTGACGCCTCCTACACGCCCCCGCCGCAGCTCTGGGCCGCCCTGCAAAGCGCGGAGATCCGCTACGCGGTCTGGTTGAGCCTGTGGTCCTGCACGCTCAGCGCCTTTCTTTCGCTGCTGGTGGCGGTGCCCATCGGTTACCTGATGTCGCGGCACCGGTTTCGCGGCCGAGCGTTGGTGGACGGCCTGCTGGACATCCCGATCGTCCTGCCGCCCCTGGTGGTGGGTCTGAGCCTGCTGATTCTATTCCACACTTTCTGGGGCCAGTGGCTGGAGGACGCCTTCAAGATGCTGCTGGAATGGCTTGGGGTCCGTCGCGTTCGCCGAATCACCTACGACATCCCGGCGGTTATCCTGGCGCAGTTTGCCGTGGCTGCTGCTTTTGCCGTGCGCACGATGCGGGTGACCTTCGACCAAATCCCTCCCCGCCGCGAACAGGTGGCGTTGACGCTTGGCTGCAATCATGCCCAGGCATTTTGGCGCGTGGCACTGCCGGAAGCGCGGCGCGGGCTGCTCACCGCCTTTACGCTGGCCTGGGCGCGGTCGCTCGGCGAATTCGGCCCGATCCTGGTTTTCGCCGGGGCCACCCGCTTGCGCACCGAAGTCTTGTCCACGACCGTTTTCCTCGAACTGAGCGTCGGCAACCTCGAGGCCGCGGTGGCCGTGTCGTTGCTGATGATCATCGCCGCGCTGGCGGTCCTGTTGCTGGTGCGCCATTTTGGTTCCGAACGCAACCTCGCGCTCGCGGTGGAGCCATGATCACCGTCGAACAACTCAGCATTCGACAGGGCGCCTTCCGGCTTGAGAGCGTTTCGTTTGTCGTGCCCACCGGCCAATACGCGGTGCTGATGGGTCGGACCGGCAGCGGCAAGACCACTGTGCTCGAAGCGATCGCCGGGTTGCGCCGCATCCACGGCGGACGGGTGATCTTGGCCGGCCGCGATGTGACCTGTGAAAAGCCCGGCGCCCGCAACCTCGGCTATGTCCCGCAAGACGGCGCGCTGTTCACCTCGATGACCGTGCGCGCCAATCTCGGCTTTGCCTTGTCCATCCGCCGCTGGCCGCGCGAGAAAATCAACGCCCGCGTCAGCGAGCTGGCCGGACTGCTCGGCATCACCCATCTGCTTGACCGGCGCGTGTTCGGCCTCAGCGGCGGCGAAGCCCAGCGCGTGGCCCTGGGCCGGGCACTGGCGGCGCATCCGCCCGTCTTGTTGCTTGACGAACCGCTCAGCGCGCTCGATGAAGACACCCGCAACGAGATGTATGGCCTCTTGAAATCCGTCCGCGCCCGCACCGGCGTGACCGCGCTGCACGTCACGCACAGCCCGGCCGACGCCGAGCGGCTGGCCGACGTGGTCTTCCGGCTGCGGGACGGCAAGATTGCATCATGAACTTTCCATCCGCCAACTGTTCCTTGGTTCCCGCCTGGCGCTCATCGGCTGCGTCATTCATCCGCAGTGGATCGCGTTCTCCGAACGCGATCATCTTTGGCGTTGCGACCCCTAGCGCGTTGGGGAGAACGCGCTCCACCTTCGGTTGCCCTTGGGTTGACGGGGGCGGCTCCTAGACTCGCGTCACTATGTCAACGTGGCGCGCCGACGTTCGCGTGTGGGTGATGCGGCTCTTGCTGGTGGTCGCCGGGCCGTTGCTTGTGCTGGGCGCGCTGGAGGTCGCATTGCGAGTGGCTGGCTACGGTTGCCCCGCCAGCTTCGTGCTGCGGGAGGGGAACTTCTGGACGAGCAACGATCGATTCGGCTGGCGTTTTTTTCCGAGGGCGCTGGCCACCACGCCGTGGCCGTTCCGCGTGGCAACTCCCAAGCCTGCGGGAACCTATCGCGTCGTGGTGTTGGGCGAGTCGGCGGCGGAGGGAACGCCGGATCCGTCGTTTGGTTTCAGCAGAATGCTGGAGGCCATGTTGCAAGTGGAGCATCCGCAGCGGCGTTTCGAAGTGGTCAACGCCGCAATGACCGCGATCAACTCGCACGTGATTCGACTCATCGCCGAAGACTGCCGCGCGCTGGAGCCGGACCTCGTGGTGGTTTACATGGGCAACAACGAGGTGGTCGGGCCGTTCGGTCCAGGGTCGGTGTTTGGCGGCGCCCCGCCAAACCGCGCGCTCGTGCGAACGTATCTATGGCTCGGCTCAACCCGCGTCGGCCAGTTGATGCGACCGATTGTCAACTGGCTGACCGGCGCCGGCGAAGCGCCAAAGGCATGGCAGGGCATGGAGATGTTCATGAAACACCAAATGCCTGCCGACGACCCGCGTCTGGCCGGTGTGTATGAGAGCTTTCGCGCGAACTTGCGGGACATCATCGCCACGTGCCGGGCGTGCGGCGCGCAGGTGATTGTGGCGACCGTCGCGTCCAACCTGCGGGACTGTCCCCCGTTCGCGTCGTTGCATCGCGCGGGTCTGTCCGATGCCGACCGCAAACGGTGGGACAGTCTGTATCAGGCGGGTATGGCGCACGAGGCGGCCGGCCGGCACGCGGAGGCGCTGCGCGTGTTTCAGGAGGCGGCGCGGATTGATGACCGGTTTGCCGAACTGGTTTTCCGCATGGCCGCTTGCCGCCGGCAAATCGGGCAATTCGAGGAAGCCCGCGTTCTCTACGCCAAGGCGCGCGATCTCGACGCGCTGCGGTTCCGCGCCGACAGTCGTCTCAACGAAATCATCCGCGAGACGGTCGCCGATGCCCGGGAGGGTGTTCGGCTAGCGGACGTTGAGACGGCGTTTGCGCGCCACGAACAGTCTGAGGACCGCGTGCCGGGAGATGCGCTGTTTTACGAACACGTGCATCTGACGCCGCGCGGCAACCATCTGCTGGCAAGCACCATCCGTATGCACATGAGCTATCCGCCACCCCCAACGGAGGCGCCGACTTTCGCAGCGTGCGCCGCGTGGCTGGCGCTGACCGAGGTGGACGAGTTTCGCATGGCGGCCTCCATAGCCGAGATGACGAGCCGCCCGCCCTTCAGCAATCAGGCGGGCCATGCGGAGCGACAAGCCCGGCGGATGCAATCGCTAAACCGGTTCCGCACGCAGGCGCTTGCCGCCGCCCTGGAACGCGTGCGGACTGTCTATGCCGAGGCCTTGCAACGGTCGCCGGCCGACTGGCAACTGCGCAACAACTACGGGCACTTGCTGATGATGGCCGGCGATTTCACGGGCGCGGCCGCGCAGTGGCAGGCGGCGTTGACAGGCGTGCCGTCAGACAGTTTGATGGCCGCCGAGTTCAACCTGAACATTGGCGAGGCCGTGGGTCGGCTGGGGCTGTTCGAGGAGGCCCTGCCGCGGTTTCAAGCCGCAGCGCGCGCCTGGCGCGACGCGCCCAACCCGCATCGGGGCTTGGGCGAGATTTACACGGCGCGCCAGCAATACACCGAGGCCGCGGCGGAGTTTGCCAAGGCCATCCGCCTCAACCCGAACCACGTCCCGGCAATCAACGGCCTCGGCATGGTGAAGTTCCACACGAACGACTTCGCCGGCGCCGCCGCCGAGTTTGCACGCGCGCTGGCGATCGAACAAAGCGCGCCGGTCCATGTGAATCTTGGCATCGCGCTGGAAAAACTCGGCCGGACCGAAGAAGCCATCAGCCATTACCGGCAAGCGTTGCAGCTTGATCCAAACCACACCGGGGCGCAGAACCGGCTGGCCGCGGCGGCAGCCGCAAAAGCGATCCGCTGACAGCCGCCTGCGTCAGAGCCGCGCGCCTGGTGTCTTCGAATCGGTCCTCACCACCTCCGCCGGCAACAGCAACTCCCGCGGGCTGCGCGCGAAATACGGCGGCACCGTCAGCAGCCGGACGCTGCCGCGACCGTAACGAATGCGCCAGACCTTGCCATCCTCGCCCTGCGGCACGGGCACTGCGTAGAAGCCCGGCGCACGACCGTTGAGCCAGAACTGCGGGCGGTCCTGGCTGTCGCGAACTTCGCCGTGGCCGCCGCCGAAGAGGCCGACGGTGGCGGTTCCTCTGGGCACATAGAAATACATCGTCCATGACGAGTAGTGGTCATTCATCGGCGCGGCCAGCGTGGAGGGCACTACCAGCGGCTGGCCGGCTTTCCATTTCACCAGCGTGCGGTCGCCGCCGTCACTGACGGTGAGCTTGTAGAGTCCCGGCTCCTTCGCGGGAAACTTGACGGCGCGCTCGACACCATCCGGAGGCACGCTGATGTCAATGCCGACCAAGGTTTCCCGCTCGCTGGTCTCGCTGGCACCGCCGATCTTCCAGAGTGCGACCTTCACATTACCCCGGTCGCGGTAGTGCGGGATGAGCCCGCCGGTGATTTGCAGTTCGATCACACTCGGCGCTTTCTCGACAAAAGTGAAGAACGTTTGCACGTGGCGACCGGGGCCAAGCTCACCCGCTGGCAAGTCCGGCAACTTCAGAATTGACGCCGCCGGCTCAAGGTTTGCGCTGAACTCCACGGGCTGAAAATCGAGGCGCGCCAGCGGATGGTTGCGGACGCCCTCGGCGATGTAGCCCGCGATCTCCGATTCCGTGAACGGCGCGCTCGACTTCCACGGGTTCTTACCCTCGGCCACGTCCCACTCCGCGCCCGCGGGGACCTTCACCGTCCTGTCGCGCGCCGGCAGATCGCGGTAGAGCGCCTTGGCGTGGACAAGCATTGTCGAGCGCATTCGACAGGTGTGACGAACAAGCGTCTCAAACGCCTGCTGCCGCGCCGCGCCTTTGGCGGTGGCGTAGCGATGGTAGAGCGACGCGTAGCGCGCGTAGAGCGCCAGATCGTCAATCCGCGCGCGGACCTCCGGCGTCCTGGCAAGCGTGCGAGCCTCTTGCAGCGCGCGGAACATGCGGCCGATCTGGTCGTCCACGATGAGATGAGGTTTGGCGCCGTCGAGCTGCCGGTAGAACTCGCGCATCGGCTCCTTCGCTTCGCCGAACGCGCGCGTCAGAAAATCTTCGATCAGTTCATCCACGCGTTCCGCCTCGCTCACATCCCAAAGCATCCGGGCCGCCAGATAGTAGCCGAGGCCGTTCGGCCCCCAATTGTCGCTCGACTCGGCGGACATAAACCGAGCGCCCTTGGCGTGAAACGCGGGGATCGTGCGGCGCAGGTAATCGAGGTTGCCACCACGGGCCTGCGCCGGCATGTCGCGGTCCCATGTGTTGACGCTGTAATACTCGCGAATGCCGAGCGTCGCGCCCCGTTGCGACCAGCCGGCGAGCAG
>JAOACV010000131.1 GCA_026417675.1 Verrucomicrobiia bacterium | reverse complement strand
CATCTCAGCCGGATGACCGCACGCGCTTGCTGGCATAGCGTCCGGCGCGCAGAGAATCAACCGCCGGCGGCCGGCCGGCGCCGAACCCGCCGAGATCCTGTTTCCATGACGACGCATCGTAGCCCGGCTCAAACCAACCCGCAGCGGGTTGGCTCGTCGTGTAGCGCCACAGGATGTTCGCGTCCTCCCTCGCGCTGGGCACCACGATCACGATCTTTGGCGGCTTCGGCATCGGCGCCCAACCGCCGGCGCGGGTCTTTTCGCGACTCGCATATTTCCGCCACACGGCCTGGTCGTGGAGCATCTGCGCGAACACGGCGCCGACGACCGGGCGCGCGGTGAAACCGCGCTTCTTCGCGTTGTGCGTCCAATACCAATCCGTCATCGGCGAGCGGTCGGGCGTTTCGTTCAGGAACCGAAACACCGGCTCCACCAGCGCGTCGAAGTCGCCCCGCTGCTGGGCGAGCGTCGCCGTCCAGAGAATCCAGTCGAGTTTGGTATAGAGCGAACGGTTGTCGAGCGGCAGACCGTAGCGGTTCTGGATTGTTTTGTAGTAGTCCATTTCCTTGCGCTTCACCGCGTCGGGGAAAAGGCGCAGATCAAGAATGCGGTCCCAGATGAGGTTGTATTTCTGGCTCCATGTGCCCGGCTTGTCGAACGCGAGCCGGAAATGATCGCCGTCGTCGGCCTCCTTCACCCAGCGCGCGGCGAACTCCTTCGCCAGCTTCATGTATTCGCCGGCCTTTGCCTTCTCGCCGCGCATCTCGCAAAGCTTGGCGAAGGCGCCGAGGCCGCAGATGGCCTTGGCGCTGAGGTTGACGTTGTGCGCGAGGTGGCCGGCGAAGTCGTCGGTGCAGAGCTGGTTCTCCGGGTCGAAGCCTTTCGCCTTGAGATACTCGGCCCACTGTTCGAGCTGCCTCCAATACAGCCCGGCGAATTCGGCGTGGCCCTCCATCTGCGCCACTGCCGCCATGAGGATGAGCAGGTTGGCGCTCTCCTCAACGGGCATCTGGTTCTCCTCCGTGCGCTCGCCGCCGCCGTAACGCTGGCCGTTGGCGTGCGGATACTGGCCCAGATCGTGCGGCGCGAACGGGAACCGCCATCGCTCGCTGGCCGCGTAGTTCATGAACGGCACGAGGAACGACTTGGCCAGCGTCGGGCCGAAGAGCAGGAACTGCGGCGCCATCGGGTAAAACACGTCCGAGGTGCTGATGCAGCCGTTGGAGTGGTTCTCCTTGCAGAACTGGAGCGGCTGGCCGTTGGCGTCGGCGACGAACTTGCCCGCCGCGAAACACTGCCGGTAGGCCAGCGCGCAGAGCTTGGCGTATTTCTCGCCGCCCGCGCGCGTCAGGTCCGCCATCAGTTCTTCGTCAAACGCCTCGCACCGTTTCTTCAGCGGCTCGTAATCGCGCGCCGCGGCCTTGAGCAAATCGGCGGCTTCCCAGCCGTTGCGCCGCCAGTAAGGCCGCAGGTTCCGCTTCATGTATTGGATGGAGTAGAGATCGTCGTAGGCGAGCATCAGCCAGCGCGAGACGGGCTTCGCGCCGACTTTGCCAACCTCGAACGCCAGCACGGCAAACAGCGACTCGCCCATTCCTTCCAACGGCTCCCGCATCTGGTCTTGAATCGGTTGCGACCGCACCATCGGGCAGGCCTTTGCTGAGCCAGGCGCCGCAATGTAGAAGTAGCCCCAGTCAATGCGGATGTCGTCGCCCCGCTTCGCGAGAACCGGCTGGTCTTTCGACCCAGCCCTGACGACGGCGAGTCCGTCCATCTTCTCCCGACCGACGACGACCTGTTGCCGGCCGGTGTTGACTGTGAGTTCTGCCGAGGCGCTGAGTTGGAACTCGACGCCGTGCTCCTTGCCGTCCGTCGCGCAGAATTCATACGTCAGATATGTGACGGGCCGCGAGAGCCCATCGAGATCGTCCGGCAACGCGGGAGTCATGAACGTCAACGTGAGCGCCACACCCGCGCCTTCGAAGGTGTAGATCGTTCGCGTGGGCAACACTTTGAGGCTCGTCTGCTGCAACGCTGGCACGTTCGTCGGCTCAGTGCCTATGACTCGGAACTGTTTGCCATCAATGCTGACTACGCCGCCGAGCCGGTGCGGTTTACCAGTCCAGTGGGTGGTGTTCGTGCCGGTCAACTGGTCCGCCGGCGACCAGATGCTGAAATACGGATCGTGCGCCACCAATGGCACTGCGGGCGGACGCAGTGTTGTCTCTCCGGCGACCGCGACGAAAACTACCGCCAGCATGGTGGCACAAGCCGGTCCCAAACCGTAGCCGCCGAGGTAACGAGGAGGTTGTGTTTGTTTCATGCAGGCTCTCCACAGTCTTCTAACGTGGCGCGATCGTCCCGCTTGCGCGGCAACCGTTTCTTCTGCAAGCCGGTCTTCTGCGCCGGGGGGACGCTCCCGCCACGTTGGCCGCTAAAACCTCCGCCACTTGATGCTGCGGACGGCGGTGCGTGTCTGGTAGGTGGCGATGCCGAAGGGCAGCGAGCAGTCTATGTCGCCGGGGCGCAGGCCGAGCCGCCGGTCTTTGATGTTCACGTCAATCAACTGCTCCTTGTCAATCCACGCCTCGATCTTTTCGGGCGTGACGCGGACGCGAATGTGATACCAGCGGTCCTTCTCGAAATTCATGAACTTGGTCGTCTCGTTCTCCGATGCGTCCATGTCGTCAATGCTGGAGATGCCGACCACACCGCCGCCCCAGCCGCCGCAGATAAGGGTCACGGCCGACTTGCCGACGGGGAATGTTAGTCCGCAGAAAAAATCGCTGCCCTCGAGCTTCATCGCCTCCACGCTGATCTCGTAGTTCATCCGCGGCAGGTTGTTGGTGGCGGTCAGCGTGATGCCGTTCAATTCATCGGTCATGTTGATCACTATCGCGCCCGCGCCGCCGCGAAACGCGGGATCCACCTTCACCTCGCCCTTCGCGGCAAAGTCGCTGATCTTCCAACCATCCATCGTCTTGCCGTCAAAGATGCTTTCCCAACCCTCCGCGTCCGCGTCGGCTTTCTTCGGCGCCGCCTTGGCGGTTTCGCCCCCCTTTGCGGCAGCCGGCTCGCAAGGTTTGTCAGCCGCTGACACCCACGGCGCGAGCAAACATATCGCCGCACACAGCCGCGCCACACGCCATAGACCGCCAAAGAGGTTCTTCATAGCCAGTTCCTTTCCATTGCCAGCGGATTCTTCCAACACCCCGCCCCGGAAGTCAACGCCTCTCCAGCCTGGCCTTGCGCTGGCTGACTTGGCTGATCGAATCGGATTGCAGCCACGTCCGGGCTTGCCGGTCTTGCCGTAACGACGCATCCCAGAACGCGATGGTGGCCGACTTCACCCACTCGAAGATCGCCTTCGCGTCGCCACTGCCTGCCCGGCCGCGGCCGAACCGTCCCGCCAGCAGGCCGCCGCGACCGCTCTCTGTCCAAAGCGGCCCGGTGAACGAGAGGTGATGCGCGCCTTCGATGAAGACGAAGTATTTGTCGCTGGGAGGGGAACGGTCAAACGGTTCCTTGCGCCACGACGGGTCCTGACCCTGCGCGCCGCGGTCAAGCGAACCGGTCACGCACATCATCGGCAGGTTCATCGCCTTCCACGAATGCTCGTGCAAACCCATTTGGCCCCTGCCCTGCCCGGAAAGCTGGAGGACGGCTTTCACGCGCGGATCGGCGAGGCTTTTCGGCTTGCCGTCGCCGGCGATGTCCAACGTCGCCCCGCCAACGACCTGCGCCGTGAACGCGCCGAAGGAGTGGCCACCGACGCCGATGCGGGACCGGTCCAATCTGCCCCTGAGCGCGGGGACTTTCTTTTCCAGCTCGTCAAGCGAATCGAGCAGGAACGTGATGTCGCGCGGACGGTTTTCCCATTCTTCCTTGCGCGAGAGCGCGCGCGTTGCGACATCCATCATGCTCGCGTCACGCTCGCCCTGCTGGCGGCGCAGCTTGATGGAGTCGGCGTGGGTCGGCACCAAGCAAATGTAGCCGTGGCTCGACCAAAACTTCGGCAGGCCCGCCAGCACGGTGTCGCCCGAACCGCCCGCTCCGTGGGAAAAGACGATGATCGGAAACTTCCCGTCCGCCCTCGGGAACGTCAGGTGCACAGGCAGGTCTTTGTTCCGTTTGGCATCGCGCAGCACGATGTCCTTGACGATCTCGACCGCACAGGGGCCATCGGCGAGTTTGTAGGCGCCGACATTATCCCGCTTCGACTCCGCCGCGCCCGCCGGCGCGAGGGAGGCGAGCCACAGGGCGGCAGCGCCCAACAAGACGACCCCAAGACCGAAGTTGGCCGTGAGGCTGGCATTTCTGTCTGCGCGGCGTCGCTTTCCGGATCGGGGAGAGGCGCTTTTCATGGCATTCATTCAAAACCCGAAAGCCGCTCGGAAGTTGCCTTGGCCATTGCATGCTGGGTCGAGGTTCCACATTCCGATTGTAACCTACCGCCAGCGCGGTCAGTAATAACACACGGATGGCTATGGGAAACTTGCTTTTGTTTTGGAGGCACAGGGTGTCACTGCAAGTGGCTGGCACAGTTGCTGCGCTGTGGACCGGTTGGATCGCCGCGGCCGCGGAACCGCCGCTGGCGGTTGCTGACAAATTGGCGCGGCCCGCGCGCGGTTTTTTCATGGGCGTGCTGCCCATGCCGGCGGCCGGACAATCGTTTGAGGAGGCTTACCGGGAAGCCGCTCGCTATGCGGAACTGGTGCCGGTCTGGGGCCGGCCGTCGCCGTTCTTCGCACTGGCGTCGGACCTGCGGGGCGACTGGGGACAAACCTTTGTGGAGAAGTTGATTCGGGGCTACGGCATGGCGCCGATCATTCATCTATCGTTCCTAGACCGCGGTCTGACGCTGAAAACACCGCCCGGCATGAGCGACGCCACGCTGAGCAGTCCGGCGTGGAGGCAGGCCTACAAACAAGCCGCGCTCGACGCGTTGCGCGCGACGCGGCCGCTCTATCTGTCGGCGGGCAACGAGGTGAACCGCTGGCTGGAGAAACACGGCGCGGCCCCGGCCAGTCCGAACGGCTTCCAGCATTTCGTCAGCCTCTACGAGGAGATATATGATGCTGCGAAGGCGTTGTCGCCGGAAACGCGGGTGTTCTGCACGTTCGCCCGCGAAGTCGTGTCCGAGAACCGAGAGGCCGACATCGCGAAGGCGCTGCGCATGTTTCGGCCTGAGAAGCTTGATTTGTTGGTGCTGACGTCCTACCCGTTCGCCGTGCGCGGCCAGCACCAAGTGACAAAGGTCCCCGACGATTACTACCTGCGCGCGGCGCGGTGCTTGCTGGGCAAGCGGCTCGGTTTCAGCGAGCTGGGCTGGAACGCGCTGCCACCGCTCGGTGGCGAGGCGGGGCAGGCCGACTTCATCACCCAACTGGCCGGTCGCCTGACGCGGGCGCGGGGGATCGAGTTGGAGTTTCTCTGTTGGGTCTGGCGCCACGACCTGAACGAGAACGATCGCAACGGTTTGATCCGCCGGGACGGCGGCCCGAAGCCGGCTTATGCGGCGTGGAAGAAACTGTCGCGACCGCAAGAGCGGTGAACGCCTTCAACTTTGTCCATTTTTCTCTTGCGGTGAAGGCTTGTGCGTGAAATAAAGCGCCCGCCGGAGGACAGGATGGCCAGACCATCGCTCGAGAATGGCGCGCAGGTTGTGCTGGAACGAGCGGCGCTCCAGCATTTGCTCGACGCGCTGCGTCAACGCGGCTATCGCGTGGTTGGCCCGACCGTGCGCGAAAATGCAGTCGTCTTCGACGAAGTGGCGCGGCTGGAGGACTTGCCCATCGGCTGGACGGACGAACAGGGCGCGGGCACGTATCGGCTGAAGAAACAATCCGACAAGACCCGTTTTGGCGCCGTGGTCCTTTCGGTGGACGGGGTCGCGTCGGAAAAGACGGCCGGGCCGTCGGGCCAGACGATCTTTGGCTACGCGACGGGGCCGCAATCGCTGAAAAAATTTCTCCACCCCGCCGAGATCTGTGTTTGGAAAGCCAAGCGGCGCGGACGCGGCTTCGAACCGCAAACGACGGGCGCCGATGTGTCCAAGCTGGCGTTGTTCGGCGTGCGCGCGTGCGACCTGCAGACGATAGCGGTCCTGGACCGGGTATTGATGAACGGGGGGCACGCGGACTCGGCCTACAAGGCGCGGCGTGAAAAGGTCTTTGTGGTCGCCGTCAACTGCGCCCGGGCGGGCGGCACGTGTTTTTGCGCTTCGATGAAGACGGGGCCGAAGGCGACGCACGGCTTCGACCTGGCGATGACGGAGGTTCTGGACGGCAAGCGGCACTACTTCGTGGTGGAGGTTGGTTCCAAAGCGGGCGCCGCCGTCTTGAGCGGTCTGCCCCACGCGCCGGCACAGAAAGCGGAACGGGAGGCCGCCGCGCGCGTTGTGACTGAGGCCGCCCAACAAATGGGCCGGCAACTGGACGTCGCGGGCATCAAGGAACTGCTCTATCGGAACTACGAACACCCCCGCTGGGACGACGTGGCGGCGCGCTGCCTGACCTGCGGCAATTGCACAATGGTCTGTCCGACCTGTTTCTGCAACACGATCGAGGACGCCACCGACATCGCCGGCACCGAGGCGCGGCGCGTGCGCAAGTGGGACTCGTGTTTCACGCTGGCGTTCACCTACACGCACTTCGGCAACATTCGCATGTCGCCGCGGTCGCGCTACCGGCAGTGGCTGACGCACAAGCTGGGATGGTGGGTGGACCAGTTTGATATGTTCGGTTGCGTGGGCTGCGGGCGCTGCATCGCGTGGTGCCCGGCCAAGATCGATCTGACGGAAGAAGTCAGCAAGGTGGTCGCCTCCGGTTGAGGCCCACCGGCCTGGGGTGACAGGGAGCGACCCGATGGAAAGCAAGTCTCTTGAGGACATCCTGCGAGAGCATCCCTTCCTGGAGGGTTTCCGCC
>JAOACV010000130.1 GCA_026417675.1 Verrucomicrobiia bacterium | reverse complement strand
CGTCGGCAGCGTCAGATGTGTATAAGAGACAGGTAAACAAGCTGGCCGCCGATGCGAATGCGCAGTGGCGGCTCGAAGCGAAGTTCGATGCGGAGGTTGCCGAGTGGCGTGCGGCGGACCGGAAGATCGTCCTGGCCAAGCCGGTGACGTTCATGAACCTCTGCGGTCGCGCTTGCGTGGCGCTGGCGCGGTGGCACAAGCTGGAGCCTTCGCAGATGCTGGTCGTGATGGACGACGCGGACTTGGAACTGGGCCGCCTGCGGCTGCGGTTGTTTGGCGGCACCGGCGGCCACAAAGGTCTGGCCAGCATCGGCGAGTGCCTTGGCACGGACCAGTTTCCGCGCCTGCGGATCGGCATCGGCCGGCCCGCCGGCGAAGCAGCTCGTGCAAACGGCCTCTCGGATTACGTGCTTGCGCGGTTCCGAGACGACGAGCAGAGCATTGTGGACGACGCGGTGAAGCGCGCTGCCGAGGCGGTCGTGTGCGCCGTCGATCGCGGCATGGACGCGGCGATGAACGAGTTTAATGGTTGACAGTTGAAAGCGGATTTCGATTGGAAAGGAGCAGAGAAGTGAAGCGTTACGAGGCATTGTTCATTTTGAACACCGCCGGCAAGGAAGAAGACACGACGGCGTTGATCGAGTCGGTGGAAAAGGAATTGACCGCCGCCGGCGCGGCCGTCAAGACCATCCAGAAAATGGATAAACGAACGTTCGCGCGCCCGACGCGGAAGGTTTCGGCTGGTTATTACGTGAACTTTGTGTTTGACGCGCCGCCTGAGAGCATCGCGCCGCTGCGTGCAAAGCTGGCGCTGAACGACAACGTCTTCCGCGTGATGTTCCAGGAAGGCAGCCCCGCGGCCGCCGAAAAGAAGGCTGAGGCGACCGCCAAGGCCTGAAAGGTCCCATGGCATCATTCAATCGCGTCATCCTGATGGGCAACCTGACCCGCGATCCCGAACGGCGCTATACGCCGAAGGGACTGGCAGTCGCGGAGTTCAGTGTCGCTGTTAACGAATACTCCTCAACCGAAACCGGAGAGAGGAAGGAGGTCGCCCATTTCTTTGACATCGTTGTTTTCGGCAAGACCGCCGAGAACTGCGCCCAATACCTGAGCAAGGGGCGGCCCGTGCTGCTTGAGGGCCGCCTGCAGCAAGACCGATGGGAGGACAAGGAAACCCACAAACAGCGGAGCCGCGTGCGCATCCTCGCCGATCGCGTGCAGTTCATCGGCGGCGGTCAGCGTCCACAGGGACAGGAATTCCGCGAGGAGGCTGGCGACGCGGCGTCGCGCGGCCGCCAAGCCGCGGCGGAAGCGCTCGAGCCGCCGATGGACGAGCTGCCCGCGGAGGGAGGCAAGAAAGACGACATCCCCTTTTAAAAAGCGCACTTATTTGAACCTTCGGTCAACCGTGACCACGGAGACGATTTCGATATGGCAATCCAACGTGACAAACCCGACAAACGCGAACGCCCCCAGCGCCGCGCCTTCGAAATGCCCAAACGCAAGTGCCGGCTGTGCGAGGACCAAGTGCAGGTGGACTACAAGCAACCGGACTTGCTCAAACGTTACCTGACCGAGCGCGGCAAGATTTTGAGCCGCCGATCGACCGGCGCGTGCGCAAGACACCAGCGCGAGATTACCCGGGCGATCAAGAAGGCGCGCGTCATGATGCTCGTGCGGTAGCCTGGCCCTGTCCTGATTCAACAAACGACCCATTCGCATGACAACCGACGTCATCCTTCTCCAACCCGTTAAAAACCTCGGCGCCGAGGGCGACAAGGTCACCGTCGCCAGCGGCTACGCTCGGAACTTCCTCTTGCCTCAACGGCTGGCGACGCTAGCCACGCGCTCCAACATCAAGCAACTGGAAACGCTCAAGGCCCGGCGCGCCGCGCGCGAGGCTGAGGAACTGAAGGCCCAGCAGGAGCTGGCCGACAAGATCGCCAAACTGACCATCTCCATCGCCGTGGCGACCGGCCCCGGCGGCAAGCTTTTCGGCGCCGTCACCAGCAGCCACATCGCCGAGGCGCTGGCCAAGGAAGGTATCCAGGTGGATCACCACCAGATCGAGATGAAGCAGCCGCACCATGCGCTTGGCACGTTCGATGTGGACATCCGGCTGCACCCGCAGGTTACGGCAAACCTGAAGTTTTCCATCGTCAGCAAGACCGCGCCCGGCATGGAAGAGGCCGTTGTTAAGGAAGAAAAGGCCAAGGCCAAGCGGCCCCGCCCGGAACGTGGCAAGAGCAAGCACGCTGAAGCCGGCGCACAGGCCAAGGAAGCGAAACCCGGAGCCGAGGGTAAAGCCGCCAAGGCGCGCTCTGACGAGAAGAAGAGCGAGAAGCGGAAAGAAAGATAGTTGCAGGCTGACTCATCGTGAGCCAGGCAGCCTCAAAAGTGACGCCGTTCCCGGCCGCCGACGCCGGCCGGGCGTTGCCGCACAGCGAGGAAGCAGAACGCTGCCTCCTCGGATCGCTCTTGCTCAACCCGCTCGTCATCGGCGACTGCATCACCGAGTTTGCCTCCAAGGACGCCGAGATGCGGGGCAGCGAGAACTTCTACAAGCACGCCCACCAAGTCATCTATCGCTGCCTCGTGGACATGAACGAAGCCCGAGAGCCAATAGATTTGATGACGGTGACCCAGAAGCTGGCCGGACGTAACCAACTCGACGAGGTCGGCGGCGCGGCTTATCTGACCAAGCTGCTCGACGCGGTGCCTACGGCCGCCAATTTCAGCTTCTACCTCAAGATTGTCCAGCATCGTTACCGCCTGCGGCAGCTCATTGCGGCCGGCACACAGATTGTCAGGGAAAGCTATGAAACCCCGGACGAAAACGTCGAGGGTTTTATTGATGAGGTCGAAAAGCTGATTTTCACGATCACGGAGGATAAGAACGCCAAGGGCATCCAGAGCGTGCAGGATGTGGTCAAGGAAGCCTTTGGCGAGATTGACCAGATGTTGGGCCGTCGTGGCGCATTGACGGGCCTCCCAACGGGCTTCCCGGAACTGGACAAGCTGCTCAACGGTCTGGCCAAGCAGAGCATGGTGGTCATTGCCGCGCGGCCTTCGATGGGCAAGACGTCGCTGGCGATGAACATCGTCGAGCACGCGGCGATTCACCTCACACCCTCGCCAATTCCCGTCGGCGTGTTCAGCCTCGAAATGTCCGCCATGCAACTCGTCATGCGCCTGCTCTGCTCGGTCGCCGAGGTGAGCATGACCAAAATTCAGGGCGGTTTTTGCACGCAGGAAGAGAAACTGAAGTTGACCGAGGCGGCCAGCAAGATCCAAAAGGCCAAGATATGGATTGATGACACGCCGGCCTTGACCATCATGGAGATCCGCGCCAAGGCGCGGCGGATGAGGCTCAATCACCACATCGGCTTGCTGGTTGTGGACTACCTGCAACTGGCGCGCGCTCCTTCGCGCAGCAAATACGAGAACCGACAGCAGGAGATCGCGGAAATCTCCGGCGGCCTGAAGGCGCTGGCCAAGGAGTTGGAAATCCCCGTGATTGTTATCTCGCAGCTCAACCGCGAGGTCGAGGGCCGCGGCGGCAAACCCCGCCTGAGCGACCTGCGCGAGTCCGGCGCGATCGAGCAGGACGCCGACGTGGTCGGTTTGATCGCCCGCGCCGATAACAGCGACGAGCCTCCGGGCGTGGTGATGCCCGTCAACCTGATTGTAGCCAAGAACCGCAACGGCCGGCAGGGCGAGGTGCCGTTGGTTTTCCGGCTCGACATCACAAAATTCTTCTCCACAAAGCTGGACGAGAACCCGGAATCTGTGGCAAGAAATACGCCCCAGTGAAAACGACACGACCCAGGAGGTTCGGCACTGGATTGCTGATGTGGCTGCTGGCCTTCGCGCCGTTGGGCGCGCAGGAGCAGACGTATTTCGTCAAGGAGGTCGAGATACGCCACGTCGGGCCGGTGCCCATCAGCGACAGCGTCATCCTCGCCAATGTGCAGACCAAGGCGGGCCAGAGCACCACGCGCACCGCGCTGGGCCAAGACGTGCGCAATCTCTATGCAACCGGTTACTTCACCAACGTCCATGTCGCTCAGGAGGACGTCGAGGGCGGCATCAAGGTGATCTTCACCGTCCAAGGCAAGGCGAAGATCAAGGAGATCATCTTGCAGGGCAACAAGAAGGTGAAAGCATCCAGGCTGCGCAAGGAGATGGACATCAAGGTGGGCGAGCCGCTCGACGAGCGCAAGGTGGTCTTGGCTCAGAAGAAGATGGAGGAGTATTACGAGAAGGCCGGCTACGAGCGCGCCAAAATCGCCTACGACGTGACGATTGACCAGCAGACTGGACAGGGCGTTATCACCTTCCGCATCACGGAAGGCCCCCGCGTGGACATCATTGACATCACTTTCACCGGCAACGACCACTACCCGAAGGCCACGCTTCAGAAACAGATGAAGACCAAGCGCAAGTGGTGGCTAAGCTGGATCGTCCGTACCAACGTTATGAAGAAAGAGCAGTGGCAGGACGACCTCGACAAGCTGCGCGACTTTTACCACAACGAAGGCTACGTGGACATGCAGATCACGGACGTGAAATTTGATTATGTGAAGCCGGAGCGAATGTATATCCGCATCAGCCTCGTCGAAGGGCGCAAGTATCTCGTCGGCAAGCTGGACATCAAGGGCAACAATCTTTTCCCCAGCGCCGACATCCGCGGCGTGCTGAAGATGACCGAGGGCAAGACCTTCGGTCCCAAGGCGCTCGACAAGGACATCGAGGCGATCCGCGATTACTACGGGGCCAAGGGCTACATTGACGCCCGCGTCACGCCGATTCGCCAAGCCAATGTCGAGACCGGGCGCATGGACGTGGTTTATGAGATCGTCGAGGGCGACATTTCCTACGTCGCCAAGATCAACATCCGCGGCAACGTCAAGACCAAGGACAAAGTCATCCGGCGCGAACTGGCGGTGAAGCCCGGCGAGGTGTTCGACATGGTCAAGGTCAAGCGCAGCAAACAGCGGTTGGAGAATCTCGGTTTCTTCTCGCGAGTGGCGGCGGTGCCAGAACCGACCGAGGTGCCGGGCCACAAAGACCTCTCCATCGAAGTGACGGAACAACGCACCGGCCAGTTTGTCTTCGGCGCGGGCTTCTCCACCGTGGACGCGCTGGTCGGTTACGCGGAGGTCAGCCAGGGCAACTTCGACCTGTTCAATCCGCCGTTGTTCAGCGGCGGCGGCCAGAAAGCTCGCCTGCGCGTCCAGCTCGGCACCAAGCGGCAGGATTTCATCCTGTCGTTCACCGAACCGTGGTTTATGGACCGCAAGCTCGCGCTGGGGTTTGACGCCTTCCGCACCCGCAGTTCGTATTTGAGCGACATGTATGTGGAGACGCGGACGGGCGCGGACATCCACCTCACCAAGGAATTGGCCCCGTTCACGTCGGGCAAGGTCCAATACGGCTATCAAGTCGTTGACATTTCCGACGTGCCGGAGGACGCGGCGCAGATATTCAGGGACGAGGAGGGCAATCGTTCCGTCAGCGCCGTCACCGCCACGCTCACTCGCGATACCCGCGACAGCTTCTTCGTGACCACGCGCGGCAACAAGACGGAGGTGGTGGGCGAGGTCGCCGGCGGGCCATTCTCGGGCGGCACGGACGTTTACAAGATGGAGTTGAAGACCCAGCAGTATTTCCCTCTGCCCTTCACCTGGCCGACGCGCGACCGCAAGCACGTTATCCTGCTCGCGGGTGCCGCCGGCGTGGTGGACTCTTACGGCAGCGAAGGCAACGTGCCCTTGTTCAACCGGTTCTTCCTTGGCGGCCCCAACAACCTGCGTGGCTTCCGCTACCGCGATGTCGGCCCGAAGGTGAGCGACCTGCCGTTGCAGAAACAACTCAACGCCTACGGCGTGCCCAGCGATGACCAGGACGAGACCGTGGGCGGCAACACCTACGCCTGGGCCACCTTCGAATACATCATCCCGCTCATCGAGCGCATCCGGTTCGCCATTTTCTATGACATCGGCTTCGTTAACCGCGACTCCTATGACTTTTCGATGTCCAACTACAACGATGACTTTGGCTTCGGCCTGCGTCTGGACCTGCCTATCGGCCCGATCCGGTTCGATTACGGCATCCCGATCACGACCGACAAACACAACAACCGCGGCGGGCGATTTAATTTCAACATCGGCTACCAGTTCTAGTCAAATAAGGCTGGACATTCACAACTCAAACACGAAATCTTTGCATAGCCTATGAAACTCACATCCAAGTTGACCCTAGCGGGCATCGGGGCAATGCTGACAGCGGCCACCGTGCAGGCCCAAAGCGCCAAGTTTGGCGCCGTGGACGTGCGCAAGATCTACGAGGAGTATTACAAGACCAAGATCGCCCAGCGCAACTTTGACGAGAGCGTGGCCGCCTACCGCAAGGACCAGCAGCAGCGCGTCGCTGACTACAACAAATTGAACGAGGAATTCCAAAAGCTACGCGAGGAGGCCAACAACCCCGCGTTGACGGCGGACAAGCGCGAGCAGAAGACCAGGCAGTCGCAAGAGAAACTCGCCGAACTGCGCCGCTCGGTCGAGGCGCTGAAGGAGTTCGAGCAAAACGGGCAGCAGTTCCTCAACGATCAACGGCGCCGCCAGAACGAGGCCATCCTCAAGGACATCCTGGAGGTCATTCGCAAGAAGTCCGCGGAGGGCGCTTACACGCTGGTGTTCGACAAGTCGGGCTTTGGCAGCGTGATCAACATGCCCGCCACCCTCTACGCCGACGACAAGCTTGACCTCACCGACATCGTGTTGAAGGAACTCAACGCCAACGCGCCGGCCAACCTGCCGGCGACGAGCACCCCGGCCGCCCCGCTCAGCACGGCCCCCGTCGCGCCCGCCCCAGGCGGCTCGACGCGGCCCTTGCCGCCGCCGCCGCCGACTCAGTAGGGAAC
>JAOACV010000012.1 GCA_026417675.1 Verrucomicrobiia bacterium | reverse complement strand
CGATAGGTCTGCTCGCTCCGCCGCCGCGGGAAGAAATCATCCTCGTGCAATTTGATGCGCAGCGGGCCTTGCATCGTCGTGACCCAAAGCTCGCCGGGCATATGCTCATAGACGTAGGGATAAGCCAACCGGTGGTCCGGCTCCTTTTCGCCGGGCTTCATCGGGTCGTAGGCGACCACCGCCGGCTCGGTCCAGGTGCGGCCGTCGTCCTCGGAGAACGCCATGGAGAGTTGCTCGCGCCGGCCCGTCTTCTTCGCCCGGTCCATGTAGCGGTTCCAGAAAAGCGCGAGCCGACCGCTGTGGAGCCGCAGCAACTGGCCCGGCGATCCGCTCGCTTCGATCTTCGAGGGTTTGATGTCGGCCCAAGTCAACCCCTCGTCGGCGGAGAACGCCTCGGTAAAACAACCGCGCGAGGTGCGGATGAGCATCCACAGCCTGCCGTCCTTGAGCTGCGCCAACGTCGGCTCGATGCCGCCGCCGTGGTCGCCGTAACCGCCATACTTGCCCAGGTCAATCACGTTGCTCTTCTTCCACGTCTTGCCCTCGTCGTCGGAGGCGTAGCTGAAACAAACGTGCCGGCCGGGGTCGCTCACGGCGGCCTGGCAGCCAAGCACCAGCCGTCCGCTGCGCAACTGGATCATCGTTCGCAGCGCGCCGCACCATCCGTCCTGGATCTTGCGCGGCTCCTCCCATGTCTCGCCGTCGTCGCTGCTGCGCGTCACATACACAGGCAGCCGGCAGCCGGGCTGCGGCCCGCCTTTTTTCTGGTCCCAGTGAAAAACCATTTCCTTCGCGTTGAGAAACGCGAGGACCATCACACCGTCGCGCGTCCGCAGCAACGCGCGCTCGCTCCGGCACTGAAACCTCTGCGGGGCCGCAAACAACGCGCGAGGCTCCCACGTCTTGCCGCCGTCCTTGCAGACCAACACGCGGCCATCGTCCACCGCCAGCACCGCGCCGTCACCGCGTCTGGCGAAGGGGCCGAGGTGGGCCGCCGGCAGCGGCTCGCACTTGGGATGCAGCAACAGCATCTTGTCGTCGAATTGAAATTCCTTCCACGCGGGCATCGCCGCGGCGCACAGCAGAGCCAACGATACGAGGTAGCGCATGACGATTTTCCAAGGCCGGTGCTTGACCGGCGCGATGATGCCGCGCCCCGTGCGGAAAGCCAACACAAACTCCAGACTTCAATCAGCCGGAGGGGAAGTGCGGCATCTGGAGCTTCAGAGCCTGTTGTTCCCGCGCAGCTCGGCGCCTGGGATTTCATGGCCGGACTCTCGTCTTGACAGAGCTGCCACATTTGCCGAGCCTCGCCACGCAGCGAAAGGATCAAAGGCATGAAACACATTCGAACCGCCGTCATCGGGGCGGGCTTCATCGGCCCGGTTCACGTGGAAGCGTTGAAACGCCTTGGCGTCCCCATCGCCGGCATTCTCGGCGTGGACGACGCGGAATCAAGCCGCGCCGCGGAGACGCTCGGCCTGCCGCGCGCCTACCGCAGCTTTGACGAAATCCTGCGCGACGACGGCGTGCAGGCGGTGCACATCACCACGCCGAACCGGTTTCATTTCGAGATGGCCAGCAAGGCGCTGCGCGCTGGCAAACACGTCCTGTGCGAGAAACCCCTGGCGATGAACTCGCGCGAGTCGGCGGCGCTGGTGAAACTGGCGCGCCAGACCCGGCTCGCCGCGGGCGTCAACTACAACATCCGCTTCTACCCGCTTTGCCTCGAGGCGCGTGACATCGTCCGGCGCGGCGACCTCGGCGAGGTGTTCTCGGTTTGCGGCAGCTACGCACAGGACTGGCTGCTGCTGCCGACCGACTACAACTGGCGCGTGCTGGCCAGGGAAGGCGGCGCGCTGCGCGCCATCGCCGACATCGGCACGCATTGGCTCGACCTGATGCGCGCGATCACTGGTCTGGAAGTGGAGGCCGTGTGCGCCGACCTCAAGACCGTGCATCCCGTCCGTCAGAGGCCGAAGGGCGAGGTGCAGACGTTCAAGGGCAAAGAGGAGAAAGTCGCGGCAACCGAGCCGGTGAAGGTGGCGACGGAGGATTTTGGAGGCGTGCTGTTGCGGTTCCGCGGCGGCGCGCGCGGCGTGTTGTGGGTATCGCAAGTCACCGCAGGCCGCAAGAACTGCCTGCGCTTTGAGATTGCCGGCGCGAAATCGGCGCTTTACTGGGACAGCGAGGAGCCGAACACGATGTGGATCGGCCATCGCGGCCGGCCCAACGAAAGCCTCATCCGCGATCCCGCGCTCGTGTCGGACGCCGCGCGGCGGTTCATCAACTATCCGGGCGGCCACGCGGAAGGTTTTCCCGACACGTTCAAGCAGTGCTTCAAGGCGTTCTACAGCTACATCGCGGCAGGCGACTTCTCCGCGCCGCCGACGTTCCCGACGTTCGCCGACGGGCACCGCGAGATCGCGCTGTGCGAGGCCATCCTCCAAAGCCACCGGCAGAACAAATGGGTGAGGGTGAAGGCGTGATGCGGCGGTCGGAACAAGCCGGAACGGTTTGCAAGCGCCGCCGCGGCGCGGTTGCAAGCGGCCCCGCCTTGCCAGCCTTGGAAAGGAATCCATCGTGAACAACACCGTCACTCTTCGCGACCTGGCCAAGATGATTGACCACTCGCTGCTGCATCCGACCATGACCGACGCGGACCTCCGCAAAGGTTGCGAGCTGGCGCGCCGCTACGACGTCGCCACAGCGTGCGTGAAGCCCTACGCGATTGCGCTCGCCAGGGAAGTCCTCGCCGGGTCCGATGTCGGCGTGTGTCCCGTCATCGGTTTTCCGCATGGCAACAGCGCGACGCGCATCAAGGTGGCCGAGGCCGAGGACGCCGCAAAGGCCGGCGGCAGCGAGATTGACATGGTCATCAACATCGGCAAGGCGCTCGGCGGCGATTGGGCCTACGTGCAGGCCGAGATTAAGGCCGTCAACGAGGCGGTGACCGCCCAGCGCGCGATTCTGAAGGTCATCTTCGAGAACGACTACCTGAAGGACGAACACATCATCCGTCTCTGCCAGATTTGCTCCGAGGTCGGCGTGGCGTTCGTGAAGACCTCCACCGGCTACGGTTTCGTCAAGCAGCCCGACGGCTCCTACAACTACAAGGGCGCGACCGTGCAGCACTTGAAGCTGATGCGCCAGCATTGCGCGCCGACGGTGCAGATCAAGGCCGCGGGCGGCGTGCGCACGCTCGACGATCTGTTGCTCGTGCGTTCGCTCGGCGTCTCGCGCATCGGCGCGACCGCCACCGAGGCCATCCTCGAAGAAGCCAAACGCCGCGGCATCGGCGCCACGCCGGTGAGACTGGAATCGGTGGCGGGGAACCTGACGGCCGGGACGTATTGAATCGAGCTTGCAGGCCCCAAGGGGACCTTCTGGACGGGTGGATCGCGTTCTCCGAACGCGCTCGCCGTCGTGCTACCGCGACGCCATCGCGTTCGGAGAACGCGATCCACCTTCAGTTGCGGCTACGTTGCGCTCGGGGGATCTGGTCGCTTTTCCTCGTCCTCCGCACACCGTCTCACAAACTGAAATACGCAAACCCCATGCGCTCGGCCTCAGTGCGGTCGAACAGGTTTTTCACGTCCACAAGGATGGGACGCCGCGGCATCAGGCGCCTGAGATCGGCCAGCGTGATGTTTTCGAAGGCCCGATGCCGGTTGGCGACGCAGACGGCGTCCACTCGGCCTGCCTTGTGGAACGCGACGTTGGGAATGCCGAACTCGCGCCGCACCACCGCGCGCGTCAACAGCGGATCGCAGCCGATGACGTTGACCTCGAACTCCTGCAGATAACGCACCGTGTCGCGGACCTTGGAGTTGCGCACGTCGGGGACATTCTCCTTGAATGTCAGGCCCATCATCAGCACGCGCGCGCCCTTGAGCGGTTTGCCGAGGTGGGTGATCGCGCGGGCGATCATGCGGCCCACATGGCGGGCCATCGCGTCGTTGACGGAGCGCCCGGCAAGGATGACGGCGGGATGGTAGCCGACCTGCAACGCCTTGTGCGTCAGGTAGTAGGGGTCCACGCCGATGCAGTGGCCGCCGACCAAGCCGGGCGTGAACTTCTGAAAATTCCACTTCGTAGCCGCGGCCTCCAGCACAGCCCGCGTCTCGATGCCCAGCCGGGAGAAGATCAGCGACAACTCGTTCATCAACGCGATGTTCAGATCGCGCTGCACGTTCTCAATGACCTTGGCCGCCTCGGCGACCTTGATCGTCGGGGCGCGATGCACGCCCGCCTTGCAAATCAGCCCGTAGTAGGCCGCCACACGCTCCAAGGTCGCCGCATCGCTGCCGCTGACGACCTTGACGACGCGGTCAATGGTATGCTCTTTGTCGCCGGGATTAATCCGCTCGGGCGAGTAGCCGAGGTAGAACTCGCCTCGCCTGAGCCTCAACCCCGATACGCGCTCCAAGATCGGCAGCACGACCTCCTCGGTCACGCCCGGATACACTGTGCTCTCCAGCACCACCGTCGCTCCGCGCCGGAGGTTGCGCCCGACGATCTCCGCCGCGCGCCGCACGGGGCCGAGATCCGGTTCATTGGCCTCGTCAATCGGCGTCGGCACGGTGATCACCACGAACGGGCACCGCCGCAGCAGCCGCTCGTCGGTCGTGAAAGTGAGGTTCGGATGCCGCAAATCGCCCGCGGTAACCTCGCGGGTCTCATCGTGCCCGCGCCGCAAGGCTTCGACGCGGCTCGCCTTGATGTCGAACCCGACCACCGGCAGGCATTTCGCAAACGCGGCTGCTACCGGCAGACCGACGTAGCCCAGCCCGACGACGCCGACCGGCCCGCGCGGCTCCGTTTGTTTCCTGGCCTTCAACATGGCCGCGCAGTCTAACGACGCGTTTCAACCGGTCAACGAAATATGGCGCTGCGGTCGAACTCTCAAGCCGGGCGCCACGTTCTCACCGCGCAACGCCGACGTTCGGTTCGCGCCTGGCGGCAAGGACACCCTTGCGCCGCGCGAGACCGCCGCGGCTACCATTTCAGCGATTCGAGGAATCGAAGGCTTTGCGGGATTTGCTCGGCGGCGGTCGGGGACTCGTCTTCGATGAAGTAATACTTCACCCCGACCTTTTGCGCGGCCTTGAGGATAGAGGCGATCGGAATCTGGCCGGAGCCGAGCGCGACGTCGTTGGTCACGTCGGTATGGCCGGAGTGCGAACCGGTCGCCACGCCTTTCTTGAGGTCCTTAAGGTGGAGAAGTTCCCAACGCTTGCCGTATTTCTGGAGCAGCTTCACCGGGTCCTGGCCGGGGAAATAGACCCACAGGATGTCCATCTCGAAACTGACGAGCTTCGGGTGGGTTTCGGCCATCAACACGTCAAAGACGGTGCCCTTCTCGTGCGGCCGAAACTCGTAGCCGTGGACGTGATAAAAGAACTTGATGCCGTGTTTGGCCAGTGCCGCGCCCGCCTTGTTGAAGACCGCGGCAGCGGCGCGAGCGTCCTTCTCCGTAAAGTCCCCTTTATGANGAATCCACGCGCACCCGGAAAACTTCAGCCCCAGCGCCTTGGCGTCGCGCGCGACGCCCTCGGCGTCGTCGCGGTATTTCTCGAACGGGAAATGTCCCGCCACGGCCACAAGCTGGTTGTCGGCCAGCAGCTTCTTGAACGGTCCCGGTTCCATCCCGTAGGTGCCCGCCAGCTCGACGTATTTGAAACCGAAACTCTTGACCTGCGCCATCGTGCCGGGCACGTCCTTCTTGAACGCGTCGCGCAGGCTGTAGAGTTGTAGCCCAACCGGCCCCTTGAAACTGGGACTCGTGCCCACCGCTTTGCCCGCGGCCAGCACGCCGGGTGAAACCAAAGAGATCGAGACTCCGAACGAGGCGAGTGACTTGAGGGATATGTTCATGTCGAAACCTTTAGCAAAGCCGTCAACGTTTCGCAATCATCCGCCATGCATCTCGTCGAGCACGCGGCGCGCGGCGGCGGCGGGGCTGGGCGAGGCGAGGATGGGGCGGCCGACGACGAGGTAGTCCGCGCCGGCCTGGACGGCCTCACGCGGCGTGATGATGCGCTTCTGGTCGCCGGTCTCGCTCCACGCGGGGCGAATGCCGGGGCAGACGAGTTTGAAGTCCGCGCCAAGTTCGCGCCTGAGCGTGACGGCTTCGCGCGCGGAGCAGACCACGCCGTCGAGACCGCTGGTCTTGGCGGCGCGGGCCAGGCTGAGCACGTCGGCTTCGCTGGCGGTCTGGCTGGTTAGGATGGTCACGGCAATGACAAGGGGCCGGTCGGCTCCCATTCGAGCAGCGGCCTCGGCGGCAGCGCGCATCATGGCCTCGCCGCCGCTGGCGTGGACGTTGAACATCTCGACGCCGAGCGCGGCAGCGGACTGCGCGGCGCCGGCGACGGTGTTGGGAATGTCATGGAACTTCAGATCGAGGAACACCCTGGCGCCGCGGGCGCGGACCGCGCGCACGACGGCGGGGCCGGCGGCGGTGAAGAGTTGCAGGCCGACCTTGAACCAGCGGACGGTGTCGGCGAGTTGGTCGAGTGTGCGGCGGGCCTGGTCAAGGTTGGGCACGTCGAGGGCGACGATGAGCTGGTTTGGCATGGCGGGCTGAGGTTAGGAAAAATCGTTTGGCGATGCAAGAAGCCGCGTGTTAGCCTGCCGCCATGACGCGTTTGTTTCTCTTGGTTGTGACCGCCTTACTTACGCCGTCTGTGTCGGCGCAAGTGGCGGTCCAACTGCGGCTGGAGCGGGAGAAGTATCTGCTCTACGAGTCCATTCCGGCGGTGGTGCAGGTAAACAACTACTCGGCGCAGGCGTTTCTTCTGGAAGACCAGGAATCGGCGCCGTGGTTGCGCATGCAGGTGGTGCGGCAGGATGGCCGGCGGGTGCCGCCGGTCGGGCCGGGGATTCTTGCCGGTTCGCAACGCATCGAGCCCGGCCAGGCGGTGGCGCGGGAGGTGGATCTGGTGGCGTTCTACCAGATTCGGGAGATCGGCCGATACCGGGTCAACGCGACGGTCCGGGTGGCGGGTGTGGGCGGTCTTTTTGCTTCCAACGAGCGGATCATCGAGGTTCTCAACGGGCGCGTGCTCTGGACCAAAACGGTGGGCGTCGCGGAGGAAGGCAAGCCCCGCTTGAGCACCTACTCGCTGTTGGTGCTGCGGGTGGAGCCACACGACTGGCTTTACGCTCGGATCGAGGACGCGCAGGCGGGGGTGATCTATGGCGTGGTTCGTTTGGGCGCGTCGGTGTTGTTGGCGCCGCCGCGCGCGGAGACCGACAAAGAGAGCAACCTGCACGTGCTCCATCAAGTGGCGCCGCGGCATTATCGTTACGCGGTGCTTTCTCCCCGGGCGGCATGCGTCAAGCAGGCATCGTATTCGGATTTCGAGTCGCGCCCCGACCTCGCGCGCGAAGAAGGCGGTGAAGTGAAAGTCGTTGGCGGCGAGTTGATCGGGCCGGCGGGCGCGCAACGACCGAAGCCACCCGGCCCCCCGCAACCGCCGCCGGAGAAGCCGTAAGTTCGCAAGGCTGGATCGCGTTCCCCGAACGCGACAACGGGCGAGAGGCAAACACATCGCGTTTGGAGGACGCGATCGGCCTGAACTTTGCCGCGTTCCATTTTCTGTATTGGCAGCCGCAGGCCCGCCGGGTAGTCTGCGCGGGCATGAGCGCCGCGCTTGGTTACATCTTCCTGCTGTCCTGGGGCCTGTGGGTTGGCGCGATCGCGTTTTTCTCCTTCTTCGCGGCGCCGACGGCGTTTGGCGCGTTGGAAGTGGAACACGCGGGCAGGTTTATGCGCGCGCTTTTCCCGCGTTACTACATGCTCGGCCTGATCTGTGGCGTGATAACGCTGCTCAGCGGCGGCGCGCTGATCGCGGCGCGCTGCTGGCCGTTGAAGGGCGGAGCGATCGTGTTGTCCATGTTGTTCGGGATGATGGTGATCGTCCTGTGGGCACGACAACGCTTGCTGCCGCGCATGAACTCGCTGCGCGAAGAAGCCAATCGCGCGCGCAAGGATCATGACGACGAGAGTCGCGGAGAGGTGCTCGTCCGCTGGCAGCGGCTGCACCGCTTGAGCGTGCGGCTCAATCTACTGGTCCTGTTGCTGGGTTTGGCCGCAGGTTTTTCCGCCGCCAACTACTGGTTGATGCTGGCGCCACGCTATTGAGTTTGGTTTTACCGGCATGTTGTTTGGGAGCCGCGCGGCGTTTTTCTCTCATGGCAGCCGTCTTGCGTATCCTCGGCCCCGGCCGCCGGGGCGCGCCACCACGCTATCACTTCAACGCGCTGTCGAACCGCCGCCACAAGTCTTCCGGGTCTTCCAAACCGACCGAGACGCGGATGAGATAGCGCGAGACGCCGCAGGTTTCGGCCCAGTCGAGTTCGGTGTAGTGGGCCAGCAGGGTGAACGGACAGGCGAGGGTGAAGATGGCGCCGAGGCTGGGGCCTTTGCAGACGGCCAGTTCGTCGTAGATGCGCGGCGAGGCTGTCTCGGCGTTCTTCGGCAGGAAGGTCACCACCGATCCCCAACCGCCGCCGGGCCGGCGCACGGCTTCGTAGGCCTCGGCAAATTCCCATTTAGGATACCAGACCTTCTCGACAGCCGGATGCCGGCGCAATCGCTCGGCGATCAACAGGCCGTTGGCGTTGTGCCGCTTCATCCGCTCCTGGATGCTCCGCGCTTGCGCGTCGAGCACGCGCGCATCCTCGCCCCAGAGCAATTCCTCGTGCTGCGCGGCCACGATGGGTCTTAGCTCGGCGTGGAGTGGCGAGCGCGGGTTGCAAATGAGCGCGCCGCCCATCGCGTCGCAGGTGCCGACGACGTATTTGGTGAGGCTGGTGGCGATCAGGTCGGCATAGCCGCTGAGGTCCACGTTGATCGGCGTGGCCACGACGTCATCGGCCACCAGCGGCACGCGATGCTCCCGCAACAGCGGCCCGATGACGCGCAAATCGGCGGAGCCGAGCAACGGGTTGCCGGGAATCTCGCAGAAGCAGGCCGCCAGCGGTTGCCGCTGTATGAATCTTCGCAGGTCGGAGGCGATGGATCGCAGATCATGGAGCAGCACCGCGCCAGCGCCGAGCTTCTGTTGGAGCTTCAGCGTGTCCACATAGGGAAAGCCGAGTTGGGCCGTGGGCCGGCCTGGGCTGCGCCGCATCACGGCCTGCAACGCGGCGAACTGCGCGGCCATGCCGGTCGGCGCGAGGAACACGTCATCCTCGGCACAATCGTAAAGGCCGGCGAGTTGCCGGCGCAACGAGCGCCGCGCGTCCTCGTCTTCGCTGGAAGGGACGCGCTCCGCCAGCCACGCCTCGGCCTGCCGGCTGGAAACGATCAGGCCCGTGTGCTGCCAGAATGCGCGGAGCGCAAGCTGGCCGGTTTCGCCCGGAATGACGCCGTGAAATCCTCGTTTCTCCACCACTGCGGCGTTCTCGCCCGCATTTCGCCGGACGAAGTCCAGACACCACTGCGCGGCGCGCGGCGATGGCAGCGGCAGGCATGGCTGGCCGCCGCCGAGTTGCCAGGCCACTTCTGCCACCAGCGGATGAATGACGAAGCGCGGATAGCCGCACTTGAGCCGCGACATGACTTCAGGCTTCTTTTCTTCGTAACCGATGACATCCTGCCATCGCGGCAGAGCCACCGAGACAGCATGGATGGAATCCGGCAAGGGCCGGCCAAGGTCTTCGGCCCGCCACACAGGCTCTCGGAGCAGATCGCGCGCGCTCATCAGGACAACCCTGCGAACGCCTCATCAAGGTCACGCAGCAAATCGGCGACGTCTTCGGTCCCGACGGAGAGCCGGATGAGACGGTCGCCGATGCCCACCTTGCGGCGGACCACCGGCGGCACGGAGGCGTGGGTCATGGTGGCGGGATGGCAGACGAGGCTCTCCACGCCGCCGAGGCTTTCGGCGAGCGTGAAGAGCTTCAGCCGCCTGCAGAACGCAAGCGCGCTTTTGGCGGAGCAAGCCAATTCCGCCGTGACGATGCCGGAGCCGGCTTTCATCTGCCGGCGGGCGAGCTTGTATTGCGGATGGCTCGGCAGGAAGGGATAGCGGACCCACCGGACGCCTTTGCGTTTCTCCAGCCAGCGGGCGAGCGCAAGGGCGTTAGCACAATGGCGCTCCATGCGCAGGGCGAGCGTGCGCTGGCCGCGCGTGGTGAGCCAAGCGTCGAACGGCGACGGCTGCAGGCCCAGCGCCTTCTGGGCGAAGACCATCTTGTTGTGCCACACGGCGTCGTTGGTTGCCACGATGCCACCAAGACAATCGCTGTGGCCGTTGACGTATTTAGTGGTGGAGGAGAGCGAGAGCGTCGCGCCGAGTTCAAGCGGGCGCTGGAGGTAGGGTGACGCGAAGGTGTTATCCACCACCACTGGCACGCCGACAGTCGCAGCGACCCAACTGATGCCAGCAATGTCCACGATCTTCAGCAGCGGGTTGGTGGGGCTTTCGATCCACACCAGCGCGGGGCGAAGCCGCTTGATCTGCTCCCAGTTGGACGGCTGGGTGAAGTCGCTGTAGCGCACCTCAACGCCGAACTTGGCAAAGACCTTTTCGAAGAGCCGATAGGTGCAGCCATAAACGTTTTCCTCGGCGAGCACAAGATCCCCGCTCTGGAGCGTGGAGACCACGGCCGTGATGGCCGAGACGCCGCTGGCGAAACAGGTGGCGAAGCGCGCGCCTTCCAACGACGCCGCGCTGGATTCGAGCAGGCGGAAGTTCGGGTTGCCAGAGCGGGTGTAGTCGAAGCCGTCCGGATTGCCGGTGGCAAAAGTCGAGGTCATGAACACCGGCGGCATGACTGCGCCGGTGGTGCCGCCGAAACCACGGCCTTCATGGACGGCGCGGGTCTGGAAGCCGGAAGGGGATTTGTTCTTCATGCGTTCTTTCCTCTCAAATGACGTAGTCGGTCGCGATCCCGGCTTCGCTGCGCAACCTCCGCACCCGGTCGCACAAGTCCGCGATGGTCACGCGGTCGAGAATCTCCAGGATCGCTTCGCGGACTTCTTTCATCACGCTGCGAATGGCGGCTTGGGCTTCGTTCGGGGGTTGGATAGTCCGCCGTCCTTGTTCGCTCAGCACCGGCGTCGGCACCAGCGCCCCCTCAATGTGCCGGATCAGCGCCGCCAGCGTGATCTGCTCTGGCGGGCGAGCGAGTCGGTAACCGCCGGCGACGCCGCGCCGGCTCTCCAAAAAGCCGCCGGACTTCAGATCGTTGAGGATCTGCTCCAAGAAACGCTTCGGGATGCGCTGCTGCTCGGAGATGGTTTGGATGCGCACGATGCC
This sequence comes from Verrucomicrobiia bacterium, assembly GCA_026417675.1. Taxonomy (GTDB): domain Bacteria; phylum Verrucomicrobiota; class Verrucomicrobiia; order CAIQCK01; family CAIQCK01; genus JAOACV01. Next base: position 3,391 of record JAOACV010000012.1, on the reverse strand, counting down.
GCGCTCGTAGTTCTCGCCGAGCACGATCAAGGCGCGCAGAGCGTATTCGCCTTTGGACGAGAGTTTCATGCCGGGTGGAATATTGCCGTCAAGGCGGGTGAATGGCAAGAAAAATCTCTACTATATCTGTTGACATTATGGAGTTTATGCGTAAACTCCCTGCAACAACGAAAGGAAACAAACTATGCCAATTCACCGTGACATCATCAGCACTGTGGGCCGCACCCCACTGATCAAACTCAACCGCATCGCGGCGGGCGTGGATGCAACCATTGCGCTCAAAGGCGAGTTTTTCAACCCGCTCGGCAGTGTCAAAGATCGCATCGGCTTTGCGATGATTGACGCCGCCGAGCGCGAAGGCCGGCTGACAGCGAAGACCACTATCATCGAGCCGACCTCCGGCAATACCGGCATCGCACTGGCCTTCGTAGCCGCCGCACGCGGTTACAAGCTCATCCTGACCATGCCGGAAAGCATGAGTTTGGAGCGGCGCACCTTGCTGGCTTTGTTGGGCGCACAGCTTGTTCTGACACCGGCTGCCGAGGGCATGAAGGGCGCGATCAAGAAAGCGGAGGAACTGAACAGGGAAATCAGTGACTCGTGGATTCCGCAGCAGTTCAACAACCCCGCCAACCCGGAGATTCACCGCAAAACCACCGCCGAGGAGATCTGGAAGGACACCGACGGCAAAGCGGACATCCTCGTGTCGGCCGTCGGCACCGGCGGCACTATTACCGGCGTCAGCGAGGTCATCAAGTCGCGCAAGAAAAGTTTCCGCGCCATCGCTGTCGAGCCGAAGGATTCGCCGGTCATCACGCAGACGCGCAATGGCGAACCGCTCAAACCCGGCCCGCACAAGATTCAAGGCACAGGCGCGGGCTTCGTGCCGAAGAACCTGAACCTCCAGATCGTGGACGACGTCATCACCGTCAGCAACGAGGACGCGATTGTGACCGCACGCCGGCTCGCCTTGGAGGAGGGCATTCTCGCCGGCATTTCCACCGGCGCAAACGTTTGGGCCGCGCTAGAGGTCGCCAAACGCCCGGAGAACAAGGGCAAGCTCATCGTCACCATAGGTTGCAGCACCGGCGAACGATACCTGAGCACCGCCCTGGCCGACGAGGCCCGCAAGCAGGTGCAGACCTGAGCGCGCATCGGAATCGCGCCCTGGTTGCGCGGCGCGGTTTCCGCGGAGAACTGTATGCCGGACAAACACTATCGCAGCCTCGCCAAGGCCGTTTCCTACCGGATCACCGGCACGGTGAGCACCATGCTCATTTCATGGTTGGTCACGGGCCGGATTGAAATGGCTGTCTCCATCGGTTTTCTGGAGCTGCTGACGAAGACGGGTCTTTATTACGCCCACGAACGGATTTGGAACCACCTTTCTTTTGGGCGCGTCAAGGACCTGGAAGACTACGAAATCTAGGCCAACCATAGCCGTCATCCTCAAGCTTTGTTGCGAATCTGACACCCCCTTCCAACCATGACCCCTGCGACACCTTCGCCCAATGAACTGCTCAAGCAGAGCTGCCCCACGCTCGCCGGAACCATCGCCCGCACGCTGGCTGACGCGCAGGCCGACCGTTTCTCCGACGACGACCAGCAGTTTCTAAAGTTCCACGGCATCTACCAGCAACGCGACCGCGACGTGCGCGGGCCGGAGAAGAAACATATCTTCATGGTGCGCCTGCGCCTCCCTGGCGGTGTGATGACGCCGGCGCAGTATCTGGCTTGCGACGATCTGGCCACGCGCTACGGCAACGGCACGCTGCGTGTTACATCACGTCAGAGTTTTCAGTTTCACGGCGTCGTGAAGTCGAATCTCGCCGCGCTGGTCAAGGGCATCAACGACGCGCTGCTGACCACGCTCGCGGCTTGCGGTGACAACAACCGCAACGTCATAGCCCCGCCCGCGCCGGCGACCAACGGCCTCGGCCAGCAGGTGCGGGAGCTTGCCCGGCAGGTCGCCTTGGCGCTTGCGCCGCGCACGAGGGCTTATCACGCCATCTGGATTGACGGCGTCCAACTCAACCTCGACGATCCGGCGAACAAGGGGTTCAGCGACCCGCTCTACGGCCAGACCTACCTGCCGCGGAAATTCAAGATCGCCTTCGCCATCCCGCCGCTGAACGACGTGGACGTCCTGGCCAACTGCTGCGGGTTCATCGCCATCGCCGATGCGAACGGCGCGCTGGCTGGCTTCAATCTCGCCGCCGGCGGCGGCATGGGCCGCAGCCACGGCAATGAAGCAACCTATCCGCGCCTGGCCGACATCATTGGCTTCCTCACGCCGGACAAAGTGGTCGAGGTCGCGCGAGGCGTGCTGACGATCCATCGCGATTTCGGCGACCGTGCCAATCGGCGGCACGCACGGCTCAAATACGTCCTTGCCGAGCGCGGCGTGGCGTGGTTCCGCGAGGAACTGGAACGGCGCGTCGGGTTCAAGCTGGAGCCGGCAAAGCCGTGCCAGTTCGACAGACAAGGCGATGCCTTCGGCTGGCATCAACAGGCTGATGGTTGTTGGTTTCTCGGCTTGTTCGTCGAGTCTGGCCGCATCAAAGACGAGGACGGCCGGCGAATGAAGACCGCGCTGCGCCAAGTCGTGGAAATGTTTCGACCCGAAATCCGCCTCACGCCGGCCAACAACGTCATTCTCGCCAACATCGCGGCCGACCAACGCGAGGCTGTTACACGAACTTTGGCCGAACACGGCGTGCGGCTCGATCATCAGGGCAGCCTCCTGCGCCGGGCTTCGATGGCCTGCGTCTCGTTGCCGACTTGCGGTCTGGGCTTGGCGGAGAGCGAACGATACCTGCCGGGCCTGATCACCCGCCTGGAAGCCGCGCTCGCGGGGGCTGGCGTCAGCGACGAAGCAATCACCATTCGCATGACCGGCTGCCCGAACGGTTGCGCGCGGCCCTATATGGCCGAGATCGGTTTTGTTGGTCGTGGGCCGGACCGCTACCAGATTTGGCTCGGCGGCAACGAATCGAGCACGCGGTTGAGCCGGCTCTGGAAAGACAACGTGAAAGCCTCGGAGATCGTCACCGAGCTGCGACCTCTGTTCGCCCGTTACGCGAAGGAGAGGCTGTCCGGCGAGCGGTTCGGCGACTGGGTCGCGCGGGTGTTGTGGACGGAGCAGAACCCTTGAATTGCATGCTTGCCGCCGCGGAAATCCAATCACTGAGCATTCGCTTCGAGCGCGCGGCGACGGAGTCCGCGCTCGCATGGGCTTGGGACAAGTTCGGGCCGCGCGCGGCCATCGGGACGAGTTTTCAAGGCGCAGGTCTGGTGATTATGCACTTGGCGAAACAACTGGGGTTGCGCTTTCCGGTGTTCACCATTGACACGGGGCTGTTTTTTCCCGAAACGATCGAGTTGAAGCGGC
>JAOACV010000129.1 GCA_026417675.1 Verrucomicrobiia bacterium | reverse complement strand
GCTGGCGACGAAATCCGTCAACTGGCCGACGCGCTCAAGACCGCCCTCAAGAAACTCCCGCAGGCGCTCAACCAGCCCCAATACAACCTCTTCATCCACACCGGGCCCGCCCGCCACCATCGCAAGGTCGGCTACTGGGATACCATTGACCAAGACTTCCGCTGGCACATCGAAATCCTCCCGCGCCTCATCCAGCCCGCTGGCTTCGAGTGGGGCACCGGCTTTTTCATCAACCCGGTCCCGCCGGAGGATGCGGCACAGTATCTGCGCGAGCTGGCGGTGTGACCGGCGTCAGAAGTTAATAGCCCATGGCGAATGGCAGCGGAACAGCTTTGGAAAAATTCATCGGCGGCCAAATGGCCTGACGACTGAGAGTCGTGGGAACCGTGACGCTCGTGTTCCTCGCGATTGTTTTGTAGAAAAGGCGCGCTGACACTCCTGAAATCTTCGCCTCAAGCTGGACTGTCGCCTGCCGGCTAGTAAAGTGTCAGCCATTATGCCGCTGCACGTCGCTTTCTACTGGCACATGCACCAGCCGGACTACGTGGACCCGGCGCGCCGGGTGGCGTTGCTGCCTTGGGTGCGCCTGCACGCTGCCAAGAGCTACTACGACATGATCCGGCTGGCGGAGGAGCATCCACAGACACCGGTGACTTTCAACCTGACACCGGTGCTGGTCCGGCAGTTGCTGCAATTGCAGCGCGGGGAGATTCGGGACGCGTGGCTGGATCTGGCACGCACGCCCGCCAACGCGCTCACAGCCGAGATGCAACAGGCGTTGCTGCGGGACTTCTTCAGCGCACAACTCGACAACATGGTGCGGCCGTTTGACCGCTACGCGGAGTTGCTGGCGATGCGCGGCAGCGACCTGCGACCTGCGGCGCTAGAGGAAGCGGCGAGGCGATTCACAGTGGCGGATTGGCGCGACCTGCAGGTGTGGTTCAACCTAGCTTGGTGCGGTTACTTCGCCCTGCGAGACCTGCCGACGTTGGCGGCGTTGCGCCGAAAGGGCAGGGGATTCAGCGAGGAGGAAAAGGCGGTGGTCCTCGACGCGCACATGGAACTGATCCGGCGCGGTCTGGCAAAGTATCGGGAACTATATCTGGCAGGCCGGACCGAGCTGACCGCCAGCCCGTTCTATCACCCGATCTTGCCACTGCTCTACAACACGGATTTCACACGACGCTGCATGCCCAACAGCCCGTTGCCCGCGACATTCTCTTTCCCCGAAGACGTGCGCGAGCATCTCTACGGCGCGGTGCGGTTTCATGAGGAAGTCTTTGGCAAGCGGCCCACAGGTCTCTGGCCGTCGGAGGGCTCCGTGTGCCCGGAGATCATACCGCTAGTTCATGCGGCCGGCTTTGAGTGGATGGCGACGGACGAGGAGATTTTGTTTCGCACGCTGGAGATGATGCGCGGCGGCGCCGTCGCGGCAGACCGGAATGTGTTGTTCAAGGGTTATCGCGCGACATTCGGTGGTTCGTCGGTCGGGATTTGCTTTCGCGACCACGGGTTGTCGGACTTCATCGGCTTCAACGCGTCGAAACTAGCGGCAAGGGACGCGGCGCGGCATTTGATCCATGCGCTCGAAAGCATCGCGTCCCGAGTGCGCGATAACGACGGATTGGCGCTGATCCTGCTCGACGGCGAGAACGCCTGGCAGGAATTCGCCGACGGCGGAGAAGCGTTCTTGCGTGCGATTTATCAAGCAGTGGGGACCGACAAACGCTTCCGACCGGTGATGCTCACAAACTATTTTCGCGAACACCCGCCGAAGACTGAACTGACGACGCTTCACACGGGATCTTGGATCTACGCCAACTTCGACCTTTGGATCGGTGACCCGGAGGAAAACCGCGCGTGGGACATGTTGCGCAACGCGCGGTTGGCTTTTGCTGAGGCGCGTAGCCAGTTGAGCGAAGCAGCGCGAAAAGCGGCGATGGAATCATTGATGGCAGCAGAAGGCAGCGATTGGTTCTGGTGGTATGGGCCGGAGTTCCAGATCGAGCAGAAGCCGATGTTCGACGAACTTTTCCGACGGCATGTGCGCAGGGTTTACGAGGCGATGGGCAAGACGGCACCTGGGGAGGTAGAGAAGCCAATCTTGGCCGGGCCACCAAAACGTGCGTATCGAGTGCCAAGGCAGTTGATCAAGCCGCAGATAGATGGCAGGCGCACGTCGTATTACGAGTGGCATGGAGCCGGGTCTTATAGGCCTAATGCTGGCGAGCACGCTATGGCAACATCCGAAAGCGTGGTCGGAGAAATCCTGTTTGGTTTTGACTTGAGGAGTCTGTTCTTGTGCGTGCAATGGGCGGGAAAGAGCAACGAGATTGGGGCAAATGCCGTGCGGATTCTGTTCACGGAGCCTTTGCGGGGAGAGTGCAGGATAGATGGCCTTACGAGGCGCGAGCAGGGTATGGTCTGGAGCTTGGTGGGTGAATGGCCGAGCGTGGAATTGGCAGCAAGGCAAGAGGTGAAGGTGGCGCAAGACAGAGTCTTGGAGTTGGGTTTCCCGCTGGCGCTCTTTGGACAGGAGGGATACAGGCAGATTCGGTTTTCGGTGGTGGTCGAGCGAAATGACGGGACAGCCGAGGATCATCCAAGCGAGGGGGAGATCGAGCTTGAGGTCCCGCAGGAGCTTGGAGTGGGGGAGGACTGGCTTGTGTGAGCGTCTTTGCTGAAGAGGCTAAAAATCACTGAAAGCCTCGTTCAAGAACATCATAATNTATATTGTGCGACGTATATCATGCAGTAGGCGTCACGCTAACTTTTTCCTAACCGCCCAACTGCGCCTCCTGCTCAGAGGTAGTGGTCGAAGTCCTTCTCGCTACGCACCAGCCTGCGCACACGAAAAATGTGTGCGGGCATGATTTGCGGGTCCAGCTCGACGTAGTTCCGCGAACCGTGCCAAACATAACGGGCACTGTTCAGCAGATCGTGGACTTGGTAAGGCTTTCCCGGATCAATCGAAAGTTCTTGGACAGGCAGGCTCACCCAACCGGACTGCTTGTGATGGGGATCCAAATTGACAACTACTAAGATAATCTCAGACTGATCCGGCGTGTGCTTCGTGTAACAAATGAGTTCCTCATTGTCCACCCCGTGAAACCGCAGGTTGTGGTCGAATTGCAACGCCCGGCTTTCCCGCCGGATTCGGTTCACGCGGGCGATGATTGGCGCGAGGCTGTCAGGTCTGCTCAATTCCCAGTGCTTCAACTCGTATTTCTCAGAATTAAGGTATTCCTCGCTCCGAGGTTCGCGCGGCTGGCGCTCGCACAGTTCAAAGGCAGGCCCGTAGATGCCGTAGCTTGCACCCAGCGTGGCGGCCAACACAAGTCGGACGATGAACGCAGGCCGGCCGCCGAATTGGAGATACTCCGTGAGGATGTCCGGTGTGTTTGTCCAGAGGCTCGCTCGGCAGAACTCTCGCACTTCGGATTGGGTCAACTCAGTCAGATACTGCGTCAGTTCCCACTTGGTGTTGCGCCAAGGGAAATAGTTGTAGGACTGCGTGAAACCGAGCTTGGCCAGTTTGTAGAGCACCTTCGGCCGCGTAAACGCCTCCGACAGCAGAATGACTTCCGGATTTCGTTGCTTCAACTCCCCAATGAGCCACTCCCAAAACGCAAATGGTTTGGTGTGCGGGTTGTCCACTCTGAAAATGTTGATCCCCTGCCCCATCCAGAACTCGAAAATGCTTTTCAACTCCATCCATAGCTCGCGCCAGTTTTCCGTCTCGAAATCGAACGGGTAGATGTCTTGGTATTTCTTGGGCGGATTCTCCGCATACTGAACCGTCCCATCGGGGCGTCGGCGAAACCATTCGGGATGTTCCTTGACGTAGGGATGGTCCGCCGAACATTGAAACGCGATGTCCAACGCGATTTCGATGCCCAGTTTCCTTGCCGCGCCTACCAAGTGTCGGAAATCTTCCAGCGTGCCCAGTTGCGGGTGAATCGCCTTGTGCCCACCCTCTTCCGACCCAATTGCCCACGGGCTGCCCACGTCATCAGGACCGGCCACCAGTGCGTTGTTCTTGCCTTTGCGAAACGTGCGCCCGATGGGATGGATCGGCGGCAAATACAGAATGTCAAACCCCATCTCAGCGACGTATGGCAGGCGCGCTTCACAATCCTTGAATGTGCCGTGCCGGCCTGGGACTGGCGAGCACGAGCGGGGAAACATCTCATACCACGCGCTAAACCTGGCGCGCTCGCGTTCAACCTCCACAATCAGTTCGTGCGCGTAAGTCCCGGCGTAGGTCCGGTTAGGATGCCGGTCCATCGCTGCGACCAGATCGTCTGACAAGGCGAGTTTCGCGCGCTCCGCCAAGTCAGTCGTGCCTTTGATTACGGCGGCGCGCTCGCGCAACAGCTTCGCATCGTCGCCATCCGCGCGGGCCGCAGCAGCCTCGATGATTTGCGCGCCGATCAGCAGATCCACGGAGACGTCCTGATTCGCCTCCACTTTCTTCTTCAGGTCGCGCAGCCAGGACCTAAAGGGGTCCATCCAGCCCTGAATTGTGTAGCGGTAGCGCCCCAGCTTGGTAACGAGGAATTGCGCGCGCCAACGATCGTTCACGAGCGGTTCCAGTGGCGTCTCGCTCCACTCCGATTCCGTCTCGTGGCGGTAACGCAACACGCCGGCCAGCAGATCGTGACCATCAGCGAACATGTCGGCTTCGACGGTGACCGATTCGCCAACGGTGCGCTCGATGGCATAACGGCCTCCGTCCACTTCGGGTTTGACATGCTCGATGACAACGCGGCAACGCCCCTCCCCCACCCCAATGGCTGGGCGTCGCGAACCGCATGCTTTCTTGCTTTTGCTCATGATGTGACTCTATAAAGAGAAGAACACCAGAGCAAGGATTTGACCGCGCGAAAAACGACCCATGAAGATCGGGATCCTCACCAACGAGTATCCGCCGCATGTTTACGGCGGCGCGGGCGTGCATGTGGAGTATCTAACGCGAGAGCTGGCGCGCTTGGACGGCGGGCAGCACGCCGTCAAGGTTCTTTGCTTTGGTGACCAGGATATCGCCACGGGCAACCCCCAAGTCCGGGGCGTGCAGCCGTTCTTCAAACTGCCGGCCTGGGACCCGCGGCACGAGAGGCTCTTCGACACGTTGCTGCGCGACATCATAATGGCCGGGACCCTTGCCGACGTGGACGTGGTGCATTGCCACACATGGTATAGCCATTATGCCGGGTGTCTGGTGAAGCAGTTGCAGCAGGTGCCGTTGGTGTTGACGACCCATTCGCTTGAGCCGCATCGGCCGTGGAAAGTCGAGCAACTCGGCACAGCTTATAACGCCTCCACGTGGGTTGAGCGCACCGCCTACGCAAACGCTGATGGGGTCGTGGCCGTCTCCCAATCCATGCGCCATGACGTGCATGATCTCTACGACGTGCCCTTCGACAGGATTCGCGTCATCCACAATGGCATTGACCTGAACCAGTATCGGCCGACCCCAAACCCCGCCGTGCTCAAAGCCTACGCCGTCAACCCGGACAAACCGTATATTTTGTTCGTCGGCCGCATCACGCGGCAAAAAGGCATCATTCATCTCGTCAACGCCATCAGGCACATCCGGAATGGGGTGCAGATCGTCCTGTGCGCCGGCGCGCCCGACACCAAGGAGATCGGCGCCGTGACCGAGGCCGTGGCGCGAGCCAAACAGCAGACGAAGAATGAGGTAATCTGGATTGAAAAGATCGTGCCCAAAAGCGAAATCGTCAGCCTTTACACGCACGCGGCGCTCTTTGTTTGTCCGTCGGTGTATGAGCCGTTCGGGATCATCAACCTTGAAGCAATGGCGTGCGGGACCCCTGTCGTCGCGTCCGCCGTCGGCGGCATCCCGGAGGCGGTTGTCCACGGTGTAACGGGCATTTTGGTGCCGATCGAGCCGGTTAGTGAAACCAACGTCGAACCGCGTGACCCTGATCTGTTTGCGCGGAATCTGGCTGCGGCAGTGAACGGCCTGTTGGACTCCCCTGCCATGCTGCAAGAGATGGGCGCCGCCGCGCGCCGTCGTGTCGAGGAACATTTTGGCTGGCCCACCATAGCCCGGCAGACCTTGGAGTTTTATCAACAACTGGTGCGCCGCTGAACCGGTGCCGCGGAGATCACTCAGTCCGTCAGGCCAAACCGTTTCGTGAATGGCCAGTAAACCCACAGAGCGCGTCCTACCAGATTGCGGTGCGGCACGGTGCCCCAATAACGACTGTCGGAACTGTGATAACTGTTGTCGCCCAAGGCGAAATATTCGTCCTTGCCGAGCACGATTTTCTGGTCCGGTGCGGAAAGATACCTATAACCCGCGGTGTTTGAATAGCCCTTGTAGCCATTTGTCCGGCTCATGACTCGGACGAATCCCGGTTCTTGCGCAAGCGCACCGTTCACCCACAGTTCCGGCTCGCGAATCTGCAGTTCATCGCCCGGCAAGCCGGCCAAACGCTTGATGTAGAACTCGCCTTGGGTGCCCACGATCCCCTTGGTCTCGAACACGAACACTTCGCCGCGCCGCGGCCGGCGGAAATTGTAGCTCACCTTGTCCACGAAGATGTGGTCTCCGCTGCTCACGGTGCATCGCAGAAGCGGCTCGCCGGCGCGAAACACGGTTCTAGGCTTGATGCCTAGCCGCGTTTCCAGTTGATTCTCCAAGGTCCGATGGTCCACCGACACGGGATAATCCCTTTCGTCGCCGCTTCGCGTTCGCAGGATAAGCGCAGCCTGTGGGAATGTGAACGGTCCAATGCTGCGCACCCTCCCTTCCCTCACGCCCCATAACTCGCCGTCCTCCTCGCAGATGACGTCAATGTAGCTGCGCCCGAACAACGCCCATTCCAGCGCCCGAATCGGCAGTATCGGAATCTTCCGGTCCTTCGGCAACGGATCTAGGTGCACGCCATACAACGTCGGCTGCATGGAGCC
>JAOACV010000128.1 GCA_026417675.1 Verrucomicrobiia bacterium | reverse complement strand
GATGGGGCTGGGGCCGATTCAGGCCATCTATCAGGCCCGGTTCATGCGCTACTTGGAGCATCGCGGTCTGAACCGCCGCAGCGGCGCGAAGGTGTGGTGTTTCCTCGGCGACGGCGAATGCGACGAGCCGGAGACGCTCGGCGCGATCTCCCTGGCCGCGCGCGAGGGGCTGAACAACCTCATCTTCGTCATCAACTGCAATCTCCAGCGGCTCGACGGCCCCGTGCGCGGCAATGGCAGCATCATTCAGGAACTTGAAGCGGTCTTCCGCGGCGTGGGCTGGAAGGTTATCAAGGTCATTTGGGGCAGCGACTGGGACCCGCTCTTCGCCAACGACACCGACGGCCTGCTGGTGAAACGTTGCGGCGAGGTTTGCGACGGCGAGTATCAAAAGTATCTCGTCGAGGGCGGCGCCTACATCCGTCAACATTTCTGGGGCGCCGACCCGCGTTTGCTGGCGATGGTGGCGGATCTGTCCGACGACCAATTGTGGAAGCTGCGTCTCGGCGGCCACGACCCCGACAAGGTCTATGCCGCCTACCATGCCGCCGCGGAAACCAAGACGGCGCCGATCGCCATTTTGGTTCGCACGATCAAAGGCTACGGCCTGGGCGAGGCAGGCGAAGGGCGCAACATCACCCACCAGCAGAAGAAGCTCAACGAGCAGGAGATGTTGCATTTTCGCGACCGGTTCAACATTCCCCTCACCGATGAACAGGTGGCCCGGACGCCGTTCTACAAACCGCCGCCCGACAGCGCGGAGATGCAATACCTCATGTATCGCCGCCGTCAGCTTGGCGGATTCGTGCCGCGCCGCATCGTCGTGTCGTGTCCCCTCGACCCGCCAACCGACAAGCTGTTCGCCGAGTTCTACAAGGGCACGGGCGACCGCGAGGCGTCCACGACGATGGCGTTCGTGCGGATGCTCGGCAAACTGCTGCGCGACAAGAACCTCGGCCCGCGCATCGTGCCCATCGTGCCCGACGAGGCGCGCACGTTCGGCATGGAGGCGCTGTTCCGCGAGTGCGGGATCTACTCCAACGTCGGCCAGCTTTACGAGCCGGTGGACCGCGAGAGTCTGCTCTACTACAAAGAAGCGAAGAATGGCCAGATTTTGGAGGAAGGCATCACGGAAGCGGGCGGCCTGTGCTCGTTCATCGCCGCCGGCACTGCTTACGCGACGCACGGCGTCTGCATGATCCCGTTTTTCATTTTCTACTCCATGTTCGGCCTGCAACGCGTCGGCGACCTCATTTGGGCCGCGGGCGACCAGCGCTGCCGCGGCTTCCTCATCGGCGGCACCGCGGGCCGGACGACGCTCGCGGGCGAGAGCTTGCAACACCAGGACGGGCACAGCCTCGTGCTGGCCGAGCCGTTGCCGAACCTGATGGTTTATGACCCGGCTTACGCTTACGAACTTGCCGTGATCATCCAGGACGGCATCCGGCGGATGTTTCACAACCGCGAGGACATCTTCTACTACCTCACTGTCGGCAACGAGAACTACATCCAGCCCGAAATGCCCGCCGGCGTGCGCGAGGGCATCCTGCGCGGCCTCTATCGTCTGCGGCGCGCGCCGGCGGTCGGCAAACGCGCGCCCAAGAACATCCCCCACGTGCATCTGCTCGGCAGCGGCGCGATTCTTAACGAGGTGGTCAAGGCCCAGAAGCTCCTCGCCGACCAATACGGCGTCGCCGCCGATGTCTGGTCAGTCACCAGCTACAAACGGCTGCATCGCGACGCGCTGGAGGCGGAGCGTTGGAACATGCTCCATCCCCAGGAGAAACCGCGCGTGCCCTATCTGACCGAGATGCTCGGCGAGAAACGGGGCGTTTATGTCGCCGCGTCGGATTACTTGAAGCTGTTGCCCGACTCCATCGCGCGCTGGCTGCCCGGCCCGCTCGTGGCGCTGGGCACCGACGGCTACGGTCGCAGCGAGGACCGCGCAGCCCTGCGTGACTTCTTCGAGGTGGACGCCCGCTACGTGACGCTGGCGGCTTTACACGCGCTGGCCCGCGCCGGGCACATCAAGCGCGACGTGCCCCAGAAGGCCATCAGCGATCTGGACATTGATCCCGAAAAACCCAACCCGATGATTTCCTGAACCGAGGAACGATCATGCCAACTCTGTTCAAACTTCCCGACCTGGGCGAGAACATCAAGTCCGCCGAAGTCTTGCAGGTGCTCGTTTCGCTCGGCGACATCATTCAAAAGGAGCAACCCGTCCTCGAGATCGAAAGCGAGAAAGCCACCGTCGAGGTGCCCTCGCCCCTCGCCGGCAAGGTCACGCAGATTCACGTCAACGAGGGCGATACCATCAGGCCAGGCCAGGTGATCCTGACTGTCGAGGAACAAACCGGCCCGGCAACCGCGGTGGCCTCGGCGCCCGCGGCCCCGGCGGAATCGAAAGTCGCGCCGAAGGCCGCGGTGAAAACCCCGGCTCCCATTGCCGCGTCCTTCGCAAAACCCGCCGCGCCGCCGACCGGCGCCGCGATTCTTGCGAAGCCTGCCGGGCCGCCGCCACCGCCGCCGGCCGTGCTGGACAAGGATCGCGAGGCTGTGCCGGCCGCGCCGTCTGTGCGGCGGTTTGCGCGCGAGGTCGGCGTGGACATTCGCAACGTCACCGGCACAGGCCCCGGGGGACGCATTTCCGTCGAGGACATCAAGAGCTACGTCCGCCAGACCGCCGCACAGCGCGCAACGACGATCTCGGCGCGGGCGCCGGTTGAACTGCCGGACTTCACCAAGTTCGGCGAGGTCTCCCGCGAACCGATGAGCGGCGTGCGTCGCGCCACGGCGCGCCACATGAGCCTATGCTGGTCGGAAATCCCGCATGTGACGATCTTCGAGCGCGCCGACGTGACCGGTCTGGAGGAAGTTCGCAAGGAGTTCAAGGCCAAGGCCGAGGAGGCGGGCGGCAGGCTTACCATCACCGCCCTGTTGCTCAAGGTCGTCGCGGCGGCGCTCAAGGCCCACCCGCGCATCAACGCGAGCCTTGACCTCGCCAAACAGGAGATCGTCTTCAAACGCTACTACCACATCGGCGTCGCCGTGGACACGCCGCGCGGCCTGCTCGTGCCCGTCCTGCGCGACGCAGACAAGAAGACCATCATCCAGATTGCCGTCGAGCTGACTCGTCTCAGCGAGAAAGCGCGCACGGGCAAGCTCGCGCCCGACGACATGCAGGGCGCGTCGTTCACCGTCACCAACCTCGGCGGCCTCGGCACGACCTACTTCACGCCGATCGTGAACTTCCCCGAAGTGGCCATCCTCGGCGTGGGCCGCGCGACGATGGAGCCGGTGTTTTCTCATGGCACGTTCGAGCCCCGCCTGTTGATGCCGCTGTCGCTGTCCTTCGACCATCGCATCGTGGACGGCGCCGACGGCGCGCGCTTCCTGCACTGGATCGTGGAGGCGATGGAGAAACCGTTGATGCTTTCGATGGAAGGATAATGTGACAACGGCATCCACCATTGCTGCGGGTTGCGAACCTTCCTTTGTCTTGAATGGGCAGTTGGCCGGGAACCACCGCCGGGCACGCCGAGTCGTCGTCCTTCCACACCCATCGTCCGGCCCGGCGGTCAGGCCCTGCCTGCGACGCTTCAATTATTAAAAGAACCATCATGAGCGAATCATCCAACCAACCCCGACTCCTCGTCCTTGGCGCAGGCCCCGGCGGCTATCCTGCGGCGTTCCACGCCGCTTACCTCGGCATGCAGGTCACACTGGTGGACCCGTCGCCGACGCCCGGCGGCGTATGTCTCTACCGCGGCTGCATCCCCAGCAAGACGCTCCTGCACATCGCGCGCGTGGTGGAGGAAACGCGCGAGATGGCCGACTGCGGCGTCACTTTTGGCGAACCGAAGATTGACAATGACAAGGTGCGCGCTTGGAAAAACAAGGTCATCGGCAAACTCACCGCCGGCCTCGCGCAGCTCGTCAAGAAGAACAAGGTCAACTTCATCCAGGGCCGCGGACGGTTCCTCGACGCCAGGACCGCGCTGATCACAAAGAAGGACGGCAGCGAGGAGCGCGTCGCGTTCGACTACGCGGTGATCGCGACCGGTTCGCAGCCGGTGGCGCTGCCGGGCATTCCGTTCGGTCCCCGCGTGATGAACTCCAACATCGCCATCGAACTGCCCGACGTGCCCAAGACCCTTCTGGTGGTCGGCGGCGGCTACATCGGACTCGAACTCGGCTCGGTCTATGCCACCCTCGGCACCAAGGTCTCCGTGGTGGAAATGCTGCCGTCGCTGATGCCCGGCGCCGACCGCGACCTTGTCGAACCGTTGCAGAAACGACTCAAGAACAAGTTTCAGGAAGTTCTGCTCAGCACCCGGCTCGCGCGACTCGAGCCGCAGGAAGACCGCGTCGAGGTCGAACTGGCCGCGCTCGATCTCAAGGACACCAAGCGCGTCTATGACAAAGTGCTGATCTCCGTGGGCCGCAAGCCGAACACGCAGGACCTTGGTCTCGAACACACGCAGGTCCAGCTCGACCCGAAAGGTTTCGTCAGGGTGGACGTGCAGCGCCGGACCACTGAGCCGAACATCTTCGCCGTCGGCGATTGCGCGGGCGAACCGATGCTCGCCCACAAGGCCACTCACGAAGCGCGCGTCGCCGTCGAGACCATCGCCGGCAAACCCGCCGCGTTCGATCCCAAGGTCATTCCCGCCGTCGTCTTCACCGACCCCGAAGTCGCTTGGTGCGGCCTCACCGAGACACAGGCGCTCGCCCAAGGCCGCAGCGTCAAGGTCGCCAAATACCCGTGGATCGCTTCCGGCCGCGCCACCACGCTGGGCCGCAACGAGGGGCTGACCAAACTCATCGTGGACCCGCGCACCGAGCGCGTGCTCGGCGTCGGCATCGTTGGCGTGAGCGCCGGTGAAACGATCGCCGAGGGCGCGCTGGCCATCGAAATGGGCGCTGTTGCCTCCGACCTGAAACTGACCATCCACACCCACCCGACCTTCGCCGAAACCCTCATGGAAGCCGCCGAAGCCTTTTACGGCCACAGCACGCATTTAGGACAGATACGCGGCACCGGTAGGAATGGTTGAAGGGTAACGGTTGACAGATGGGAAACAAACCGCTCGCAGGTTGTTGAAGTCTCCCACTTTCCGGATGATGGCGCAGAGCGTTCCGTCGGGAACAGTATCCGAACGCGGTCTTTCTTACCTCTTGGGCAATGCGGGTTCCTTAAACACGCCTTGAAACTCCAGCCAGTCGAGTCTGGCCCAGTCGCCGCCGGTGTTGTCAAGGCCGAGGCGATGCTGGCCGGGAGGGATGGCGAAGCTGATGATCTCGGCATACTCCTGCGCCTCGCCGTCGTTCCGGCCGTCGCGGTCGGGCAAGTCGGCGGTTTGCGCGAGCTTGTCATCCACGCGAAACTCCAGCCGCGCGCCGGCCCTGGCCACCGCGCGCACGCGCACGAGCAGTTTGCCGCCTTGAGGGGCGTTGACGATGAACGTCGGCGGGTTGCGCAGATGAGCGTGCAGCCGGCCTTGGAAATAGCTCTGCAAGTTCCAGCCGTCATTTACCACGCCGCCGGTGTGGACGATGTATTCGTTTTGCGTCGGCCGCTCCCAGCCCAGGCCGGGAACGATGCGCGCGGCACCCTTGACCGAGAGTTTGGGCATCTTGCGATAGTCGAGCATGATCACGCTGTGAGCTTCGAGGCCGGTCAAGTCCACGCGGACCTTGCCGCCCGAGCGCCGCAGCTTTGCGCGCGCCGGTTCCTCGTCGGGCGACAGGACAGTGACGCGCTCCGGCATGACTGTTGTCGGCACGTCCAGCGTGATGGTTTCCCGCCGACGCAATCGCCCGCCGTCGGTGGCGCGGTTGATGACGTGCAGGATCACCGCCGGCGGCTGCGCGCGCGTCCAGAGCGCGGTGCTCAACTGCGGCGCGTTCGACTCGATGCAGTCCATCGCCAGCGGTTGCGCGCGGAGAAAAATCTCTTTGTGCGCGGAGTAGAATTGCGTCAGGCGGGCCATCGTGCCCAGCGTGCCGTCTTTGAGCGCGTCGCAGCCGAACGGTCCGGTGACCGGGAAGGCGAAGAAGCCGCCCGCGGCGTAAATCTCCGCGCCGCGCACCCGCATCCAGAGTTCGCGATCCGACGGGGGCACCTTCAGCCACGGGAACCCCATGAAGCCCCAGTCGTGGAAGAACACCACGGGCACCTTGCGTTCCGCCACGGCCCGGCCGCACCGCACGACGGCATGCCACTCGTGCATTTGTGATTCGGCGAGGTCCACGCGGTCGTCTTTCACGCGCCAGAGGCCCCACACGCCGAGGACTTGCAAGTCCACGAACTTGGCGAGGCCGTTGGCGCTGATGAGCACGCGCCGGCCCTTGCTGCGCGCATAGTCGCGGATGCTGTCGGTCAGTTTCTTCCACGCCCGCTCGTCGCGCTCAGCGCGAAACTTCTGCCAGTCGGCCAGAAAGGGGTTCCGGATTGAGCGCGGTTGCTCCGCCAGGCCACGCCGTCGCAGGAAGACGCGGTAATCGAAACTCGCCAGCGTTCCGTCGGAACACAGTTCACGGTCTGCGGGGTCCACGCCGAGTTTTTCCCGCCAACGCGCGTCGGTTCGACTCCAGCCTAGTCCGGCGCAGTAGGCGCGCAGCAGATAGTCGCGGAAGTCGCGCAGCGAGTAGTCGTCGTAGCCCTCGCGTCTTTCCAGAGCGGCATTGTGCTCGTCCATGAACAGATAATCCGCCCCGGCGTCCATCTGCGAGCGGCACCAGCGCAGGATGTAGTCAAGGTAGCGAGGGTTGGACAGCGTGCCGTGGCGGCAGCCCGGCGTGTTCCATGCGTCCACCAGCCGGCCCGCCGGGTCGCGCGTGGCCATGTCGAGCACGTCGGCCTCGCTCAACCCGTTCTCGCCGTGATAAAGCGCGCTGCATGTGGTGCCGCCGCCAAACAACGCGCCCAGGG
>JAOACV010000127.1 GCA_026417675.1 Verrucomicrobiia bacterium | reverse complement strand
CCTCGGCCGGGCGCTGGCGGAGGGTGACGCTAAGCGTGTCGAGCTGGCCGAGGCGCAGGATCTTGAACTTCACCGTGTCGCCGTCGTAATGGCGCGTCGAGAGCAGGTGGGTGAACGGGATGCGGCCGTGGATCGGGTCGTTGTAGTTGCCATCCTGGTCAATGACGTGATTGTCCACAGCCGCGAGCACGTCGCCAACCTTCAATCCGGCTTGGTCGGCGGGGCTGTTCTTGACGACATCCGTGACGAAGACGCCGGCGGGAGGATCGGGGTTCAGGCGCGCATAGCGCCGCAACTGCGGGTCCCGCGTGGCCGACGCGCTGAAGCCCGCGCGCGGGAATCCGCGATACGGCGGCTTGGCGGCGGCCTTCAGGAAATGCTCGATAACCGGAGCGGCGATGATTTCGGCATTCTGGGTGCGGCGGTCGTAGCGCACCATCATGCCGGCGAGCTTGCGGCCCTTGAGCACGGGCATGGTGATGCTCGCGTCGTAGAACTGCAAAGCCACCGTGGCACGGTAGATCAGCAGGGCAAGGTCGTCGTGGGGCATGCGCGTGACCGCGACGGTGGACATCACACCCTCGGTCGTCACAGGCGATCCATTTGGCTCAAGCTGCAACACGGTCAGACGGTCCCCGCTGCCCGCCGAGGTCATCTCCAGCGGCTTGAACCCGGCGAAGAATTTGTCATCCGACGCTTTCAGCAAGGCGAGGTTGGCCTGGTAATCCACACACTCAACCCTGGCCGTGGTCTTCGCGCCGCTTTCGGGCTTTTCCAGTTCGAGATACGTGTGGTTCGCGACGAACTCGGCGGTGACGAGCACGCATTTGTTCGGCAACACCGCGCCCAGCGCGCGCAGGGAATAGGGAGCTTTCTTGGTCCACGGCCGCCGAAAATCGTAGGCCTGCGAGGTCACGCTGACGCGCACAACCGACGGCTGGCCCGACGATCTCGCCGCGCCCCGCGCCGGAAACACGCCCGGCGAGACGGCCAACAGAAGGAGCAACGCGCAGGTGGCAGGGAAAGGTTTCATCGCACGCGCTCGTCAAGGTTTTGTTCGCTGGTGATGCCGTAGCGCGAACGGATGCGCTCGCGCGCGGCTTCGACGGCCTGCCGGTCCAGCACCAGCGGCCGGCCTTTGCCGACGAACTTGATCACGCAGGGATCTGCCGGTTTGGCCAGCGCCGCGGCGGCTTGAGCGAACGTGCGGATCTTCGCGCCGTTGATTTCGTCCACGATGCCGTTGCGGAACTCCGACAGATAGGTGTTCACCGGGTCCGAGAGGATGTCGGTGAGCACCACGATCTCCGGCCGCTCGCGGTAGATTTCATCCGCCATGAAAAATTCGCCGAAGAACCGCACACGCAAGTCTTCAATCTGGTGCGCCCGGATCAGGTCGTAGGAAAGCGGCTGAAACAGCAGGCTGGCAAACACCACATAGCGCGGCAGCACATCGTAGTGGTTGGCCATCATCAGGTAAGGCTGGAGCGGTTGGAGGGTCACGGTGACCTCCAATGGCTTCTTGTCGCGCAGGATCGCCAGTTTCACCGTGTCGCCCTTGAACTTGCGCTCGACCACCTCGGCCATCTCGACCCGTTCGCCGTCGAGCAACACCGAGCCGTCGCTGGCGATGGCGTGGCCGTCAATGCTCAACAACACGTCGCCGCGCTTGAGCACGCCCGCCGAACTGCCGGCCGCGATCACCTCGCTGACCATCACGCCACGGCCATTGTCGGCCAGCCCCAGCGCGCGCCGCATCGCCGGGTTGCGCAGCGGGAACGTCGCGATCGCCAGGTCCACGTAGCCGTCGTAGCGGCCGTCCTCGATGTCTTTCAGAAACCGCTGGACCACCGGCACCGGAATCATGTAGCCGACGTTTTGCGCCACGTCGCCACTGAAACCCTGAAACGCCACGCCGACGACGCGCCCGCCCTGCAACACCGGTCCGCCGCTGTTGCCGGGGTTGATCGCCGCGTCAATCTGGATGATGAGGTGCGCGTCCACCCGCGAATGACTGTAGGTGCGGTAGTCAATCCGAGAGACCACGCCGCGCGTCACCGAGAGCCGGTCGCCGCCGATCGGGTAGCCATAAACCGACACCACCGAGTCCAGATCGGGAATCCCGCCGAGCGCCAGCGGCGTTGTCCCCTGGAAGAACGTCGGGTCGAGCACCTTCAATTGCGCCAAGTCACAATCATGCGCGATGTGCTCCACCACCGCGACGTATCGCTTCGGGTCGTTCTCCTTCTCGACGCTGAGAAAACGCGCGTCGCTGACCACGTGCGCGTTGGTCAGGATGCGCGAGTTCCTGATGACAAATCCCGCGCCCATCCCTGTGCGCGTCCGGCCCGCCGTCCACGGCACGCGGTAATTCGGGTCCTGCCACGCCGCGTTGATGCGCACCACGCTGCGCCGAATGTCGCCGTTCTCCGCCGCGCGCGCCGCAGGGACGAGCCACATCACAATCAAGAGCAAGTTCCAGACAAAACACCTCATTCGATCACCCCCAGCATACCTCGACCGGGCGCGATTTGCGACCCAAGACCATCCATCCTGCGCGCGCCGGCCAAAGATGACAACCGCGACCATGAGGCGATTGGCGCTCACCACTCCACCGCCACGGCTTCGTATTCGTCCAGCCGGCCGACTTCGACGCGGATGCTGCCTGGTTTCGCCTCAAACGGCAGGTCGCGGTCCTCCCAGAGCCGCCGGACCCGCTGCACGCGGCCATCGGACGGCCCGCTCACGCGCAGCAAAACCTTGCCCACCGGCTCGAACGTGTCCGAGCTAAAGAGGCTGTCGCGCTGGTGATTGACCAGATGGACAATCAGCCGTCGCGGCTGCCGGAAGAGCGTCACGCCGACCGTGCCAGCCGCTTCGAGCTCAACCGGAAGGTTGTCTTGTGAAACCCACCGGACAGCCTGCGCGAACAACCGCTCGATCTTGGCGCACGGGTTGTAGCACTGCGCCGAATCGGGCCGTCCCGGCAGATAGACGACGCGGCCCCGGCCGAAGCGATGCGCCAGCACGCCGCCGGTGTCCGACGGCCAATCCATCGTCTCGGCGCCGGCCCGCTCCACCCTCACGCGCGGCTCATCATCGCCTTGCGGTTTCAGCGTCGCCTTGTAGCGGACGCCGAACACATCAGCCAGGGCGAACTCCTCGCGACGCCGGCCTTTCTCGTCGTAGAGCGAGGTCTCATGCGTGGCGATCAGGCCGCCGCCGTCGCGCACGAATCGCCGCACCTTCTCCACCTGCGTGTCGCTCATCAAACCGACGTTCGCCAGCACGAGCACCTTGAAGCCCGCCAGACCCTCCTCGAAACGCGGCCGATGCAGCGTCACCACCGGCAGACCGGAGCGCATCAGGGCGGAGTAAGCGCCCACATACGGCGCGAGGAACCGGTCGCGCGATCCGTAGCTCACGCCGGCGGCGCGGGGCGTCCGCCGCTGCGTGTCGGATTCGCGCAGGTCTCGCGGCAGCGCGATGAATTTCACCGGCGCGGTCGTGCTGAAATCGAGACAGTCGGCGCAGCGCGCCATGAATTCGGCCACCGGCTTCATGCCGAGCGCGCTCCAGAAGTTCGGATACGCGCCCGCCGCCAGTCCTTGCAGGGCGTGGTAGCGCGCCTCGGCCGCGGTGAAGTGGCGGTGCGGGTAGATGTTGAAGAGCGTCGGCACGTGATAGACCGCCGAATAGCCGGCCAGCTCGCCGCTGCGCCAGGCGATGTGCACCCACGGCCGCGGCGTATAGACCTCGGTCAGGGTCCCGTCATAGTCGTGCTCGCAGCCGTCCTTCGGGTGGGAATGAAACGCCGTGATCGCGTCGGGCTTCGCCTTTTTCACCGTCGCCGAGAACTCGTGCGTGACCTCGATCAATGTGCGGAGCATCATCTCCGTCCAGCGCCGCGCGTCGGGATCGTTTTCCACGTCGCCGACCGGTTGCGGGTCGCGTCCGAACTCGCCCCACACGGCCCAGACTGGCGGGTTCTTCCCCAGTTTTTCCACCGGCATCCCCGAGCCGAACATCGCCCGCCATTTCGCGCGGCAGTGCTCGCAGAAACAGGCGTGCGGCGTCAGTCCGTCCACATAAAGGCCGTGCGGCTTGTAGCGCGAGAAGATCTCCGTCAACACATCGCGCAGGAACTGGCGATAGCGCGGATGGTTCACGCAGGCGTAGCGCGAGCCGTTCGGAAACGTCTGGCGGCCATAAGCGGGCTGCTGCGAAAGCCGGCCGTCCGGTTCCCGGATCACGCACTCGGCGTGCAGCGGGTGCTCCGCTACCAAGGCGTTCGGATTCATATAAACCACGATCTTTCCGCCGGTGCGGGCCGCCTCGTCCATCGCCTCGCGCAGGTAGTCGAGCCGGCCCAGCCCCGGCGCGTGCGGCGCCACGCGGCTCTGGTAGTAAACCTCCCCGCCCCAAAAGATGCTCAACCGCAGCGTCTGGCCGCCGTTGGCCGCGACCTCGCGCACCAGCGCCGCGATGTCGCCCGCGCGGCGATGCCGCAACTCGTCGCGCCACGAGTCTTTCGTGAACCACCGCGGCACGCGCATCCAATCCGGCAGCCGCTTGCGGTTTGGCACCAGCAGGCCGTCGGTGGGCAGCGGCGCGAGCTTCGCCGGCGCGACGCGAGGAAGCGGTGGTTTTGTCTTCGTCAAACCAAGCGCCCGTTGCGCGTCGGCGTCCGTCGGCGTGTAGCGCGGGTCATCGCTCAAACAGAGAACGTTCAACCGCGGCGTCTGGGTCAGTTCCGCCTTGCGCCACTTCAGCGGGCCGAACGTCGTTGCCCCCGCGCGAGGGGGATGCACACGGAATGTCCACGGCCCCGCCGGCAGCTCGATCTCGCCACAGTCCACCCAGTGCCAGCGCCGCGCGTCTTGGCCAGCGCTAAGGATGATCTCGCGGCCTCCGCTGGCCGGCGCAATCCGCCACGCTTCGCCTTCGCCGGCTGGAAATCGCACGCGGCTCCAGAGCCGATAAACGTTCTCCTTCGGCACCTCGATGGTGAACTCCGCCCAACTGTCGGGCGCGGGCGTCTCCGCCGTGGCCGTGACCGCGCTCAGGATGAAATCGCCCAGCGCGTCGGCCTCCGGCAGTGCCACAGCTGAAGCCGTCGTCATCAGCGGCGACATGGCGCGCGGTTGGGCCGAATGAATCCAGATGGAAGACGCCGCCGAGGCGCATTGCCATCCGGCCAGCGCCCACAAGCAAGCCAGCACGAGCCATTGTTTCATGGCGGAACTTTACCGGCCTGGGACAATAATGGCGAGGTCGGCGTTGTGCTTCGGAACTCTTGGCCCAGTGGCGACGGCACCGTCGCCGCGCCGGTCGGGACTACAAACACCAACTTACCAATCAACTCGTTGCCCTGCCGGGCTATCATCAAGACATTGAGCGGCAGACCAAAGAGATCCAAACCATGACTTTTGGCACGCCACGAGGCGAGGTCCGGGCGCGTGTGGAGGATTTGAAC
Organism: Verrucomicrobiia bacterium; assembly: GCA_026417675.1. Classification (GTDB taxonomy): domain Bacteria; phylum Verrucomicrobiota; class Verrucomicrobiia; order CAIQCK01; family CAIQCK01; genus JAOACV01. The sequence continues at coordinate 1,491 of JAOACV010000127.1, read as the reverse complement.
TCCGTTGCTGCTGCTTGGCATGCCGCCCATGGCACCGCGGGGCGGCTTCCTTGTCTTTTAGGTGGAACCATGCTAGCTATCCGTTACAACTATGAGTCGGAAAGGACTGGATCAGATCGCGGGCCGCATCGTGGCCTCTTACAGGAGCCACGGTGGCATCAATCACATTGACGGCAGCAACCTGCCCTCCAAAGAGGTCGTGGCGGAGATCACGCGCGACCTGTTGCGGCTGCTGTTTCCGGGGTTCATGGAGCCGGATGTCATCCACAGCAGCGAAGTGCGCGAGTATGTGACGGCCCTCAGCGCTTCCATCAGCGCGCGGTTGCAGAAGGAGATCGTCAAGGCGCTGAACTATAAACCCTGCCCGAAGTGCGACCTAAAGCGTCTCGATCAGACTGCGCGGCAGGTCACGTTGGATTTTCTGGACCAAATTCCCGCCATCCGCGGCCTGCTCCAGACCGACGTCGTGGCCACCTACGAGGGCGATCCCGCGGCGATGAGCCAGGAGGAAATCATCGTCGCTTATCCGGGCCTTGAAGCCATCGCGGTGCAGCGCATGGCCCACGTGCTCTACTTGAAACAGGTGCCGTTGATCCCGCGCATCATGACCGAGTTCGCCCACAGCCGCACGGGCATTGATATCCATCCCGGCGCGCAGATCGGCAGTTACTTCTGCATTGATCACGGCACGGGCGTCGTCATCGGCGAGACCACCGTTATCGGCAAGCGCGTGAAGATGTATCAAGGCGTCACCTTGGGCGCCAAGAGCTTCGCCAAGGACGCTCAAGGCCGCATCGTCAAGGGTGGCAAGCGCCATCCCAACATCGAGGACGATGTCGTCATCTACGCCGGAGCGACCATTCTCGGCGGCGACACCACCATCGGCAAAGGCTCCATCATCGGCTCCAACGTTTGGCTCATGCAGTCGGTGCCGCCCCGCTCGATCGTCTATTTCGAGAACGAGCAGCTCCGCATCAAACCGCGGAAGGAAGAGGACGCTTGAAAAGGCAGGACCGCGACACGCCGCCCCTGCGTCGTTGACCGCCATGCGCCGGATTTACCTCGATCATAACGCCACCACGCCGCTGCACCCGGAGGCGTTGCAGGCGATGCTGCCGTTTTTGCGGGACAACTACGGCAACGCCTCCAGCATCCATTTTCACGGCCGCGAAGCCCGCGCGGCGCTCGATGACGCGCGCGAGCGGCTGGCAAAACTTCTCGGCGCGAAGGCCGGAGAAATCGTCTTCACCAGCGGCGGCACGGAAGCCGACAACCATGCCATCTTCGGCGCGGCGCGGGCGCTGGTGGCCAGGGGCAAACACATCGTCACGTCGGCCATTGAGCATCACGCGGTTTTGCATTCTTGCGAGCGATTGCAGAAGCAAGACGGTTACTCCTTGACGCTGCTGCCGGTTGGCCGCGAGGGCATTGTGGACCCGGAATCCGTGCGGTCGGCGATTCGCAATGACACGGTGCTGGTGAGCGTCATGT
>JAOACV010000126.1:270-7067 GCA_026417675.1 Verrucomicrobiia bacterium | reverse complement strand
CTGTTTGAGGCCGAGCGCGCCCGGCGGGAAAGCGAGCAGCGATACGAGGTGACCCTGCGCAGCATCGGCGACGCGGTGATTGCCACCGAGGGGCAGGGGCGCGTCGAGATGCTCAATCCGGTGGCCGAATCGCTCACCGGCTGGAAAGAATCCGAGGCGCGCGGCAAACCTCTGAGCGAGGTCTTTCGCATCATCAACGAGGAATCGCGCCAGCCGGTGGAAGACCCCGTGACGCGGGTGTTGCGCGAGGGCATCGTGGTCGGCTTGGCCAACCACACGCTGTTGATCGCGCGGGACGGGCGCGAAATCCCGATCGCCGACGCGGGCGCGCCCATCCGCGACGAGGGCGGGCGGATCAGCGGCGTGGTGCTGGTGTTCCGCGATCAGACGGCGGAGCGGCGCGCCGAGCGGGCGGTGGCCGAGGCGCGCGATTTTGCCGAGAGCATCATCGCCACGGTGCGGGAGCCGTTGTTGGTGCTGGACGCCGGTTTGCGGGTGGTCTCGGCCAACCGCAGTTTCTACCGCGTGTTTGAGGTCAAGCCCGAAGAAACTGTTGGCCGGCTGGTTTATGAGCTGGGCAACCGCCAATGGGACATCCCGGCGCTGCGGCGGCTGCTGGAGCAGGTGCTGCCCCAGAACACGCAGTTCAACGACTACGAGGTCACGCACGAGTTCGAGCGGATTGGGCGGCGCACGATGCTGTTGAACGCGCGCAGGCTTTACCGCGAGGCCAACAAGACCCAGATGATCTTGCTGGCGATCGAGGACATCACCGAGCGCAAGCGGGCCGAGATGGCGCTGCGAGAAAGCGAGGAACGCTATCGCACCATCCTGGAACAAGCCAGCGACGCGATCTTTATGCACGACGAGAGCGGGCGGATCGTGGAGGTCAATCGCAAAGCTTGTGAAAGCCTCGGTTACAGCCGGGAGGAACTGCTGACCAAAGTCATCGGCGATATTGACCCCAAGGCGATCCAAACCGGGAAACACAAGCTCTGGAAGCGGGTGCTGGCGGGCGAGCAATTCACCTTCGAGAGCGAACACGTGCGGAAGGACGGCGGCGTCATCCCGGTGGAGGTCACACTCGGCGCGGTGCGGTTCGCGACCGGCACGCGAATCGTTGGTTTCGTCAGGGACATCTCCGAACGCAGAATGGCGGAAGGCGATCGGGCGCGGCTGGCGGCGGCGATTGAGCAGGCCGCCGAGGCGGTCATCATCACCGACGCCGACGCCAAGATCCAATACGTCAACCCCATCTTCGAGAAGATGACCGGCTACAGCCGCCAAGAGGCCGTTGGCCAAAACCCGCGCATCCTCAAGAGCGGCAAGCACGACGCCGAGTTCTACCGGCGCATGTGGGCGGTGCTGACCCGCGGCGAGGTCTGGAGCGGCCGCCTCACCAACCGTCGCAAGGACGGCACGCTCTACGAGGAGGAAAAGACCATTTCGCCCGTCCGCGACGCGGCGGGGCGGATTGTCAACTACGTGGCGGTGGCCCGCGACGTGACCCGCGAGAGCCAACTGGAGGCCCAACTGCGCCAGGCCCAGAAAATGGAGTCTATCGGCCGGCTGGCCGGCGGCGTCGCCCACGATTTTAACAACATCCTGATGGCCATCATCGGCTACAGTGACATGGCCATCAAGCGATTCGCGCCAGACGATGTTCGTCGCGGTTACGTCGAGGAGGTGCGGCGGGCTGGCGACCGGGCCGCCGCGCTGACCCGTCAACTGCTCGCCTTCAGCCGCCAGCAGATTCTGCAGCCGCGAGTGCTCGACCTGAATGAGCTGGTCCAAAACCTGACCAAGATGCTGCGTCGGCTGATCGGCGAGGACATCGAATTGACCCTGTCGCTTGACCCAACCCTCGGCTGCGTGAAGGCCGACCCCGGCCAGATCGAGCAGGTGATCATGAACCTCGCTGTCAACGCCCGCGACGCGATGCCCGGCGGCGGCCAACTGGTCATCCAGACCGCCAACGCCGAGTTGGACGAGGCCTACGCGCAGAGCCACGCCGAGGCCCGGCCGGGCCGTTACGTGCTGCTGGCGGTGGGCGACACCGGCTGCGGCATGACCGAGGAAGTGCAGCAGCATCTGTTCGAGCCGTTCTTCACCACCAAGGAGTTGGGCAAAGGCACCGGCCTGGGCTTGGCCACCGTCTATGGCATCGTCAAGCAGAGCGAGGGCTTCATCAACGTCTATAGCGAGGTGGGCCGCGGCACGACCCTCAAGATTTACCTGCCGCGCATGGACGCGCCGGCGGAGAAAGCGGCCTCAACCGAGACCCGACCCACCTTGATGACGGGCACGGAAACCCTCCTGTTGGTCGAAGACGAAGCCCCCGTGCGCAAACTGGCCGCGACCGTGCTGCGGGAGTGCGGTTACACCGTGCTGGAGGCGGCCAACGGCGATGAGGCGGCGGACAGCGCCCGACGTCACAGCGGGCCGATCCACCTGCTGATGACCGACATGGTCATGCCCGGGCTGAACGGCCGGGAACTGGCGCAACAGTTGCGCGCGGCGCGGCCCGGCCTGCGGGTGGTCTATATGTCCGGCTACACCGACACCACCATCCTCCACCGCGGCGCGCTGGAGGAGGGGATGTTTTTCCTGCAAAAACCGTTCACCGCCGAGGTGCTGGCCCGAACCGTGCGCGAGGCGCTGGACAGACCGCCGGTCAAACCCTCCTGAGCCGTCAGCGATTTGCTGCGGTCGTGAAAGCGCCGGGGGAGTGCGGAGGTGATTTCGTTTTGGCCGCTCAAAGGTCGGCGGCAACAAAGAGGAAATGCTTCCGCTCGCGGACGAGGGCGAATTCGGGCGGCGCCAAGGGGAAGGACGAACACCCTCAGCATCAGCGCATTGCCGCGCACGATCCGGGCCTGCGCCAGTGTGTGCGAACAACAAGGGTTGGATTCGTCAGGCTTTCTTTTCTTCGGCTTTGACTGGCGGCGGGGGCGCGGGGGGCGCGCCGGACTGCTCAACCCACTCCAAGAGGGCCATCTCGGCAGTGTCGCCGATGCGGCGCTGGAGTTTGACGATGCGGGTGTAGCCGCCGCGGCGGTCGGCGTGCTGCGGGGCCAGGTCTTTGAAGAGCTTGGCCACAGCCGGCTTTTGGCGCAGCGCCGCCAGCGCGAGCCGCCGATGGTGCAGGTCGCCCTTCTTGGCGAGGGTGATCATGCGGTCGGCGAGGCGGCGGGCGGCTTTGGCCTTGGGCAGGGTGGTTTGGACGCGGCCGTGGAGGATGAGGCTGGAGACGAGGTTGGCCAGCATCAGGTTCCGGTGCTCGCTCTTGCGGCCGAGTTTGATGGTGAGTTTGCGGTGGCGCATGGATGTCGTCCTCGAATGGCGCGCGGGTTAGTCCTCTTTCCCGGATTTTGCCTTGACCGTCTGATCCGCCGACGGTTCGGGCGGCAGACCGGCTTCCAGCAGACTGGGGTCGAACTTCATGCCGAGAGTCAGGCCCAAGGCGGCGAGCTTTTCCTTGATCTCGTTGAGCGACTTCTTGCCGAAGTTGCGATACTTGAGCATCTCGGCCTCGGTCTTCATGGCGAGCTGGCCGACGCTGGTGATGTTAGCGTTGTTGAGGCAGTTGGCGGCCCGGACGCTCAACTCGATTTCGTTGACCGACATGTTGAGCAGTTTCTTGAGCCGGACGTTTTCGTCGCTGACCTTCTCCTCGGCTTGTTCAAACTCGACCGGCTCCTTGCCGAAGTCGCAGAAGGGATCCAGATGATGGCGCAGGATGTGACTAGACTGAACCAGCGCGTCGTCGGGGGACATGCGGCCGTCGGTCCAAATCTCGATGATCAGCTTGTCGTAGTCGGTGCGCTGGCCGACGCGGGTGTTCTCGACGGCGTAGCGGACGCGCCGGACGGGCGAAAACAGGGAGTCAATTGGAATGATGCCGATGGGCATGTCGGGCTGTTTGTTGTGCTCGGCGGGGCGGAAACCTCGCGCGACCTCCAGGGTCAGTTCGGCCTCGAACTTCATCTTCTTGTCGAGCGTGCAGATGTGCGTGTCGGGATTGAGAAGCTCGACGTTGGCTTGCGGTTGGATGTCGGCGCCGGTGACCGCGCCCTCCTTGTTCGTCAGCAGCAACAGCTTGCACGGCTCCTTGGTGTGAACCTTGAAGAGCAGCTTGCGCAGATTCAGCACGATGTCGGTGACGTCCTCGACGACGCCGGCGATGGTGGCGAACTCGTGCGAGGCCCGCAGCGACTCGTCAAACTTGACGGTCGTCAGCGCGGCGCCCTCCAGCGAACTCAAGAGCACGCGGCGCAACGAGTTGCCGATGGTGTGGCCGTAGCCGGCCTCGAACGGTTCGGCGATGAACTTGGCGTAGGTGGGCGTGGCGGTCGGCTCCTCTTTGGTCAACCGCTTCGGCATTTCGAAACGACCCAATCGAACTGGCATGACTACCTCCTGCGGGTTTAACCTGGCCTTCCGCGGCCCCAGTGAACGACCGCGTGCGGCCCCTATACCCGCGTTTGTTTGTTACCGATGACTGATCACTGGTTGCTGATGACTGAAAACTATCGCGAATAGAACTCGACAATGGCCTGCACATTGGCCACCGGCTGCGTCTCTTCCATCGTCGGCAGGCGCATGACCTGGCCGCGAATGGCCTCTTTGTTCAGCGTCAGCCAGTCCGGCACGCTGCGCTGGACGGGCGACTCCAGGCTCTTGATGACCATCTGGCGCGAGCGGGGGTTGTCGCGCACCTCGATCACGTCGCCGGCCTTGACGTTGAAGGACGGGACGTTGACGCGGTGGCCGTTGACCTTGACGTGGCCGTGGCTGACCAACTGGCGAGCGGCGGGCCGGCTGGCGGCGTAGCCCAGACGGAAAACAACGTTATCCAACCGGGTCTCCAATATCTGCATGAGCTGCTCGGCGGTGTTGCCGCGGCGGCTCTTGGCCTCGTCAAAGTAGCGGCGGAACTGCCGCTCCAAAAGGCCGTAGCAATAGCGCAGCTTCTGCTTCTCGGCCAAGCCCCGGGCAAAATCGGTCAGTTTGCGCCGCGCGCGCGGTCCGTGCTGGCCAGGCGGATAAGCGCGCTTTTCCAACACCTTGTGCGGGCCAAAAATCGGCACGCCGTAGCGGCGGCTGATGCGTTGTTTGGGTCCTTTGTAACGAGCCATAGTTGTGAAACGTGAAACGGAATTGCGGCTACACGCGGCGCTTCTTCGGCGGGCGGCAGCCGTTGTGCGGGATGGGTGTCGTGTCCTTGATGACCGTGATTTCCAACCCGGCGGCTTGGAGCGCGCGGATGGCGGACTCGCGCCCGGAGCCGGGGCCGCGCACCTGAACCTCGACCTCCCTCATGCCGTGGGCCATCGCTTGGCGCGCGGCATCTTGGGCGACGAGCTGGGCGGCGTAAGCAGTGCTCTTGCGCGAGCCTTTGAAGCCGACTTTGCCGGCGCTGGACCAGCCGATGACGTTGCCCTGCAGGTCGGTGATGCTGACCATCGTGTTGTTGAACGTGGCCAGCACGTGCGCGATGCCGGTGTGAATATTCTTCGCGCCCTTGATCTTGGCGACCTTGACCGGCTTGGTGCCTTCTTCGAGCAGCGACGCCGCCGTGATTTCGGCGGGCGGCGGCGCAGCTTCCTTCGGCGCTTCCTTGGCGGCCGCCTTGGGCGCGGCTTCCTTCGCGGCCTTGGGCGCGGCGGCTTCCGCCGTGGCCGGAGCGCCGCCCTTGGCTTTGGGCTCCTTGGTGGTGGCTTTGGCCTCTTTGGGCTCTTTGGCCTCTTTGACCGGCTTCTGCTCCTTGGCCGGCTTTTGCGTGTCCTTTGCGGGTTGTTTCTTCTCTTTGTCTTCTGCCATGGTGACGCCTCAAAAACGCTTATGTGATGCCGCTCTTGGCTTCCTTGCTGCGAACGACGCCGACGGTCTTTCGCGGGCCTTTGCGGGTGCGCGCGTTGGTCCGCGTGCGCTGGCCGCGGACGGGCAGGCCCTTGACGTGGCGGCTGCCGCGGAAACACTTGATGCCGATGAGCCGCTTCAGGTTCAGGCCGATCTCGCGGCGCAGGTCGCCCTCGACAACGTAGCCGCCCTGCTGGATGGCCGACAGGATTTTGCCAAGTTGCTCGTCGGTCAGTTTCTCGGTGCGGATGTTCGGGTCCACGCCCGCCTTGGCCAGGATGGTCAGGGCGTTGGACGGCCCGATGCCGTAGATATAGCGCAACGAGATGCCGATCTTTTTGTGCGGGGGTATTTCGACCCCAAGAAGTCGTGCCATAGTTCCTCCTGCTAACCTTGCCGCTGTTTGTGCCGCGGGTCCGTGCAAATGACACGGATCACGCCCTTCCGCCGCACGATGCGGCAGCGCTCGCACAACCGTTTCACTGATGATCTGACTTTCATAACTTCGCTTCCAAAACGCTTCTGTTCACTGCCGGGCCGTGATCCGGCCCTGGCTCATGTCATACGGCGAAAACTCCACCGTTACTCGGTCGCCGACAGCAAGCCGCGGCAGCCGCGTCCGCGCCGCCCGCGCCACGAAACAGAGCGCGCGGTGGCCGTTGGGCATCTCGACCCGCGCGGTGCCGTTGGGCAGCGTCTCAATCACGACGCCTTCGCCACGGATGGCATCGTCCGCCGGCATGTCAATATCTCCGCTTTGCCCTCGGTGATCGCCACCGTGTGCTCAAAATGCGCCGCGGGCAGATGGTCGGATGTGACGACCGTCCATCCGTCCTTCAGCACCTCGACCTTCTCGCTGCCCATCGTGGTCATCGGCTCGATGGCCAGCGTCATGCCGGGCCGCAGCTTCGGCGAGGGCTTGCCCCGCTCCACGA
>JAOACV010000126.1:0-260 GCA_026417675.1 Verrucomicrobiia bacterium | reverse complement strand
CCTGCGGATCCTCGTGCAGCCGCCGGCCCACGCCGTGGCCGACAAACTCGCGCACACAGTTGAACCCGGCTGCCTCGACCGTGCGCTGGATCGCGGCGGAAATATCCACCACGCGATGACCCGGACGGGCAGCGGCGATGCCCGCATAGAGCGCCTTCTCCGTCACGTCGAGCAGCCGCTGGACCTTCCAGTCCACCATCCCGACCGCTACGGTCGTGGCCGTGTCGCCGACAAAGCCGTCGAGGATGATGCCGACGTCG
>JAOACV010000125.1 GCA_026417675.1 Verrucomicrobiia bacterium | reverse complement strand
CGCCCCAGGCTCGTGCGCCCCCACACGCCCAGCGCGCTGTTCATCAGCAACCGCGGCCGCGCCTTGCGCCGCGACACCCTCTGGCGGCTGGTGGATGCCACCGCCAAACGCGCCGGCATCAGCAAGCACGTCAGCCCGCACATGTTGCGCCACAGTTTCGCCACGCATCTGCTGGAAAACGGCGCCGACCTGCGCGTCATCCAGGAAATGCTCGGCCACGCCGACATCTCCACCACCGAGATTTATACCCACGTGGACAGCCAGCGGCTCAAAAGCGTCCATTACCAGTTCCACCCGCGGGCGAAGATGAAAAGTTGACGCGGCCCGAAACTTTCCCGCGCCCCGCGGTGTTTGAAGGCCCAGACACCGACGGCAGCTCAGGCTTGCATTCGAGCCGATCCCGTGTAGAACATTCATCCGCAGAGCGATGGAGATCAACCTGTGAAGAACGCAATCCTCTTATTGGGCGCGATAGCTTCTGCCGCTTGGGCGCTCGATGCCAAACCTCCCTCCAGCGTCCCCGCCTTTGCCGCCGACTGGCGCGTGACCGGCATCATCCGCCAAGGCGGCGGCGCCCAGGCGAGCCTGGAACATCCCAGCGTCCGGTCCCGCTTTGTCAAAGAAGGCGATCGTCTGCCCGGCGACATCACGGTCGTAGCGGTCAGTTACGCCGAGCGCAGCGTGACACTCACCAACGGCAAGGAAACCGCCGTCCTGCGCGCCGGCAACGCGATGGCCGCGCCGCCGCCGCCCCCCAAATCCATCACGATGATCCAGCAGGAGCAAATGCAGGCCGCGATGAAAAACATGGCCGCAGACAGGAACCAGGGGCCAAAAGGCAATTTCGCCCGAAGAGGCGCCGTGACCCGCGACGCCAACGGCAACTGGGTCATCCAGTATGGCGACGGCCGCACGATGGACATGCAATCCTACGCCCAGCGCTTCGGCGGCATCGAAGGCGCGATGGCCCATGTGCAGGAGCGGCTCAAGGGCGAGACCGACCCGGAGCGGATTGAGTATCGCAAGCAACAGTTGAAGGCGCTCAAGGCCATGCGCAAGGCCGGTCAACAATAGCCGGCCCGGGCGGAAACCGCGCCGCCGAGTGTGTGTCCGGACGGGGGCCGGAGTGTCTGGAAATCTTTACAGGCGATGAACAGTGCTCCGCGCGCGAGCACTGGCAGACCAAGACGATACACGAAGGCATCTCACACAAGTTGCCCAGCCTGTTGTTGAGCCATCAGGCCAATTTGCGGCGGCTGGCGTTCCTTCCGGTCTGCGCGGGCATTGGGGGTGCTCTTTGCACAAGCAGTGAGCCTGTCTGTGCAGGCGCAAGTCCCGATGATCGCCCGGATCCTGGTAGTTACGAATGATCAGAAAGCTTTCGACGAGTTGGCGGAACAATTCCGCGAGCCATCTTTGGCCAAGCAGTTCCATGTCGAAGGCGCAGGCTCATTTGAGGATGCGGTGGCCGCGACCGGACGCGGTCCGATAGACCTGCTGGTCACCGACCTGCGCGTGGGCGTGGTGGACGGGGTGCAGATCGCCAAAGCCGTGCGCGGTTTGTCACCGGGGGTCAAGTTGTTGTTCAACCATCCGCCGTCGGACACCAACGACCAATCCCTTTCACAGGCCGCCGGCAAACTGGGCTTGGTCATTCGCGGCGTCTCGGCCAAGACGATCATCAACAGTTTGGAAACCAGCACCCAGGACAACCTGGACACAGCACGCCGCGAGATGGAGGCGATGCTGGCCCAGGTGCGCGAACGCAAACACCAGGAGATTCTGGCCCAAACGCGGCGCCAGTTGGACGAGGAACTCGAAAGCTTGCGCCAGCAGAGGCAGCAGGAGATCGAAAGCGCCCTGCAACAACGCCGCGAACGCGAGGCCCAGGCCGACGCCGAGCATCAGCAGCAGGCGCGCAACCAGGCTGAAGCCCGCAAACAGCAGTTGCGGGAAGAGTTTGCCCAAGCCCGCGAACGGCTTGAGAACGAACTGGCCGCCGAGTGGCGCGAAAAGGAGGCGGCGGTTCTGGCCGCCGCGCGGCTTCGCCAACAGGCCGAGCAACGCCTTGAAGCGGAGCGGTTGCAGCGGGAGTCGGAAGAGGCGCAGGCCCGTCGCGTGGCCGAACCGCAATCGGCGGCAAACGCGCGCCAGCGAATCGAGTCGGAAATTGAAGCCCTGCGGCGCCAAGTGGAGGAATCAAAGGCGGCCGAGGAGCAGCTTCGCCAGCAAGAACAGGCCGAGCTTGAAGCGGAGCGCCAGCGCGCCAGCGACCTCGCGGAAGCGCGTCGCCGCAAGGAACAAGAGGAACTGGCGGAGGTCCGGCGGCGTGTCGAGTTTGAATTGGAGGAGACGCGCCGGCGCAGGGAGCAGGAGCTTTTGGAGGAGGAAGAGCGGCGGCTGGCCCAGGAAGATGAGGAGGCTGCGCGTCGGCTGGCCGAACTCGAAGAGGCCGTGGCTGACCGCCGCCGGCGCGATGAGGCGGAGCTGGCCGGCGCCCAGCAGCGGCTGGAAATGGAACTGGCGGAGCTTCGCCGTCGTCGCGAGCAGCAGCTCGTTGCGGAGGCGCGCCAGCGGGTGGATGCCGAGGTGGAGGCGGCGCGTCAGAAGCTGCAGAAGACGCTGCGGGAGATTTCCGGCGGTGTGCTCGATGCCGAGCGCGAACGCGCCATGGAAGAAGGCGTGCTCTCCCAGGTGCGGCAGCGCAAGGAACAAGAGTTTCTGAACGAGGCGCACCGTCAACTGAAGGAAGAATTGGCGGAATTGCGCCGGCGCAAGGAGCAGGAGATCGCCGCCGAAATGCAGCGACGCCACCAAGAGTCGGCGCTGGCGGAAGCCGCGCAGCGGCAGCGTGTGCAGCAGGAAATCGCCGCGCGCCGCCGCGAATTGGCGGAGGAGGCCGCGCAGGCTAGGGCGCGGTTTGAAAAAGAACTCGCGGAGGCGCGCCGGAAGAGGGAATCCGAGGCCGTGGCCGCCGCCCTGCAGCGTCACCAGGAGCAGCGGCGCCTCGAAGAGGAACAGTTGCGCCAGCAGGCCGAGGAGACCTCGGCGCGGCTGAAGGCGCGCGCGATGATGCTGGCCGAAACCCGCCGCCGGATCGAGTCGCAGATGGTGGCGTTGCAGCAACAGGCGGAGGAGGCGGCGCTCGCGGAGAAGAAGCTGCGCGAGCGGCACGAGGCTGAGGCGGAAGCGCAGCGTCAGCGCGCGCAAGAGTTCACCGGGGCGTGCGCCCTGCGCGAGCAGCAGGAATTGGAGGAGGCGCGCCGGCAGGCTGAACAGGAGTTTGCGGAAAAACGCCGTCAGCGGGAAGAATCGCTGCAGGCGGAACACCAGCGGTTGTTGGAGGATGTTGAGCGGACCGCGACTCGGCGCGCCAGCGAGCTTGAAGCCGCTGCGGCGGCCCGCCGCCAGCGGGACGAAGCAGAACTGGCGGCCGCGCGGCAGCGGCTGGAGGCTGAATTGTCGGAAATGCGCAACCGCCGGGAGCAAGCCGCGATTGCGGAGGCGCGGCAGAAGGTGGAGGAGGAGGTCGAGGCGGCGCGCCGCAAGTTACAGGAGACGATCCGGGAGATTTCCGGCATCGCGGTGGATTGGGAGGGCGAGCAGGCGCGGGAACAAGAGCGCCGGGTGCAAGAAGCCCGTGCCGAGGCGGAAGGCGAAGCAGCGCGTCGGCGTGAGATAGAGACCCAAGCGGAGCGCGCCAGGCAGGAACAGGCCCAAGCTGAGGCCCGCCGCCGCCAAGAGGAGCAAGAGGCTGCGCGACTTCGACAACAACAGCAGCGGCAAGCGGCGCAGGAACAGGCTGCGGTCCAAATGTCGCCCGCAGCGGCTCCGACGCCGGCCCCGCCAGCACCGCCGGCGACACAAGAGGCAGCCGGCCCGGCTTCGTGCGGGGTGGAAACAGTCAAGCCCCAGCAGTCGCTGGATGAACGTTTGAAGCGCACCGCCAGTCGGCGGTTCGAGGAGGAGGAGATCATCAGCGCGGTGCGGCGGCAGATCGAGGCGGGCTACGCCGCGGAGCGAGGCCAGCAGCGGAAATCGAAGTCGGGGATGCTGGCGAGCTTGGCGCTGCTCGCCAAGGGCGCCGTGCTGGGCGCCTACAAGCTGCGTCGCGCGATCGCGCAGAGTGCGACGGGGATCGTTTATGAAGCGCTCCATCAGACCACCCAGCGCCCCGTCGCGGTCAAAGTGCTCGACGCGAAAGTGGCGCGGGATCCGTCGCGCGCCGACCAACTAGTCTCGCTGGCCGCGCAGTTGGCTCGGTTGCGGCACGATCACTTGGTCAAGGTGCATGAGACGGGCAAGTCGGAAGACAACGTTTTCATCGTGCGCGACTACATCGAGGGCGAAACCCTTGGCGAGATCATCGCGGAGAGAAAGAAACTCAGTCCGGCGCAGGTGTTGCAGTTGCTGGCGGGCGTCGGCAGCGCGCTGACGTTCTTGAAGGAGAACGGCATCCCCTTCGGCGCAGTTCGGGACACGGACATCCTGCTCGACACGGCGGGGACGGCGTGGCTGACGGGATTGTCCTGGCTCGACCCGGCGCGGGAACAGTTGGACAGCTCGGAGCTGACCAACATGAAGCGGCTCGCGGTCCAGTTGCGGCTGACGCTTGACGGAGAGGCCCCGTATGCGCGGGAGGTCGGCAGGTTCCTCGATGGCTTGACGATGCCGAAACGGGGCTTCACCTCCATGGAGGAGATGCGGAAGGAAGCCCGCGCGCTGGCCAGCCAGATGGGCATCCGCATCGCCAAGTCCAAACCGATGCGGGCCGTCGAACGCGCGCCGAAGAAGTCCAAAGCTGTGTTGTGGCTGTCGGGTCTAGCGGCGATGGTAGGGCTGGCCGCCTTGGGCGTGGGCGGCTATCGGTTGTTCGAGCCGGCACCGAAGCCGCCCGCTGCGGATGTGCAGACCTTCGTGCATGTCCCCGCGGGCGAGTTTGTCTATCAGAACGGCGAGAAGCGTGCGACCAAGGAGTTTTGGATCAGCAAATACGAAATCACCATCGGCCAATACCGCGCCTTCTGGGAGGATGTGCGGCAAAAAGGCGACGCCGCCTTCCGGCACGCCAATCAGCCGAAGGAGAAAGACCCGACCCACACGCCGTTGTTCTGGCGGGAGATGCTGCGGGCTTGCGAGAGCGGGCGGCCGTTCCTAGACGAGCAACTCACTTGGGACAGCCCCGTCTTCAACGTGGATTTCTACAGCGCCTACGCCTACGCCAAATGGGCGGGCGGGCGGTTGCCGACCGAGGAAGAATGGGAAAAGGCCGCGCGCGGCACCGATGGACGGCCGTTCCCGTGGGGCACGAGCATCGGCGCGGTGCGGGCCAATGGCGGACGCGACTTTGATCAGTTGAAGCAGGGTTGGTTTGACGGGTTCTACAAGACCGCCCCCGTCAACGCCCACCCCGGCGACGTCAGCCCCTACGGCGCGCGCGACATGGCCGGCAATGTGGCCGAGTGGACCGCCTCATGGACACCAATGACTGACGGCAAAGGCCATGTGGACCCGAAACTGCGGGTGCCCGTCGTGCGCGGCGGCTGCTACGCCGAGGCGGACTTGCGCGTCACACAGCGTCGGCTGGATTGCCTCCCCGATAAATGCTTCAGCACCGTCGGCTTCCGCATCGTCATGGACCGCCAGCCGCCGGTGGTGGAAAAGAAGTAGTCTCGGTTCACGCCTCGCTTTTCTTCGNCGCGAAGAACAGCCGCAGCATATATCCCAGCACGGCCAGCGCGACCACAAAGCAAATCAGGAACATGGCAAACGGCGACCACTGCGGCGCGACGGGCCATGAGGCGGGATCAAACTGACCTTCCAGACGCAACAACCGGACGGTGTGCCGGACATAGACCATTCCCAGCACCGATAGGAATAACATTGAGCCGGCTGGCCAGAAGCGTTTCTGGAAAAAGAAATGCAGCGAGCCAAGGGAAAACAGTATGGCGGCCGTCAACACCCAAATGGCCGGCGTCCGCATGAAGGCGTGCAGATAGTCCAGCAGCGACAGCAGATAGGCGGCGCCTGCCAGCGCGGNCAACACCATGCCCCCAAGGAAGAACATCCTGCCAGCCGCATACGCTTTCGAGTCATTCCGACCGAACAGCCCGACAAAGAAACCGCCGACAGTCACCGCGCCGAGAATCATGTGAAGCCAGCGCAGTCCATAGTCGCTCACCGAGTTCAATGCGAGGCCCGACTGGTTCTGCGCGTAAAGCCTGGCGATCTCGCCCGGTCGTTCGGCCAGCGACAAGACGGAACTGTAAACGAGGGAGACGTAGATCAATCCGAGCAGTCCCAACACAAGCGCGCCCTTGCTGACCTTGCCCGATGCGTCGCCCTTGAACGACGCTCGGTAGAACGCGTAGTAGGCCACGATCACGGCGGCAAAGATCATCAGCCAAAACCACGCGCTGACGATGGACGCCGAATAGACCTGCTGCGGATAAATCAGTTGCAGAAACAACAGCGGCGCCACACCAAGCGTTACCGTCGCCGCCATTGCGACCGGAAGGAGCCGCACGAATGTCTGGGCGGTTGGAAGGTCCCACTGTCTTCGCACGGCAGCGTAGAGTGTGATCACGACACCGCCGAGGACAAAGTTCATGGCCAAAAGGTGCAGGCTCAGCGTGAGCCAGTGCAGCGTGTTCACCAGCCACAGCGGCGCGGAGATGAAGTTGGAGTCGGGAAGGTTCATTGGGCTTTGGGGTTGGCCAGCGTTAGCAGAAATGAAATCAGCGCCTTGCGCTCGGCGGTATTGCCGGTGTATGCAGGCATCCCCGCGCCCAACTCGGCTGCCATGTCGAGCATGGTGTTGAAATCCTCCGCGCTCTGCTTGGCGAACGACTTGGTCTTATCGCCGTAACCGCCCAGAACGTGACAGCGGCCGCACCGGACCTCGTAGGCTTTCCGGCCCAGCGCGACACCTTCGAGCTTGTAGATTTCGCCCAGCGGACGCTTGTCAATGTGCTTGAAGATATGCTCAGCGATCTTCTCCGACTCCTCCTTGGTGCCCGCGAACCGCGGCATGCTGCCGCGCAACAGGTGCGTAGCGCGGACCGTGGCGGCGATAAACGCGCGGTCGGTCCCGTCA
>JAOACV010000124.1 GCA_026417675.1 Verrucomicrobiia bacterium | reverse complement strand
ATGTCGTTGCGCACGAGGACTTCCTCATGGAACCGCGTCGCCACACAGTCGGCGTTGCCATAGTGCTCGTCCACCATCTTCTTGCCCCGCGCGCGACGGTCGGCAAAACAGTCGCACACCGCGACACATTGCACGTCCGGCTGCTGGAGGAAATGGCCGAGGTTGCTGATGTTGCGGTTGCCGAGGCCAATGACCGCGATCGCGATCCGATTGCTCGGGGCCACGGTGCCGTTTCTGCCAAGCGCCTTCACAGGAATGATCCAAGGTGCCGCCAGGGCCGTTGCGCACTTTAGGAAGGCGCGGCGCGAGCACTTCATGCGTAGGCTCCCAACTCGTAAGCCGCGTCAAACATCGCCAGAATGTTCTCTGGCGAGACGTTGGCTTGGATGTTGTGAATCTGGTTGAACACGTAGCCGCCGCCCGGACTGAAGATGCGCAGACGTTCCTTCACGTGCTGCCGAATCTCCTCCGGCTTGGCTTTGCCGAGCACACTCTGCGTATCGCAGCCGCCGCCCCAAAAAACAATGCGGTCGCCGAATTCTTTCTTCAACCGCGCCGGCTCCATGTTTGCGGCGGAGGTTTGGACAGGGTTGAGTATGTCTATGCCGGCCTCAATGAAGTGCGGGATGAGGTTGTAGATCGAGCCGCAGCAGTGGAGGAAGACCTTCCACTTCGTATGGGCATGGATCCAGTCACACAGCTTCTTGTAATGCGGTTTGATCATCTCCGCCCAAAGTTCCGGTCGAACAAACTCGCCGCGCTGCGTGCCGCTGTCATCGGCCGCGATGCCCCAAGCGAAGACCCAGTCGCCGACCGCCTCATGCACCAGTTTCAGGCATTGGATCGTCGCCTCGACCGATCGGTTCATCATCTCGTGACAGGTTTCCTTCTCAGTCATCAGCATCATCATCCACTCGTCGGTCAGCCCTTGCGTCACGTTGCTGGAGCGGTCGGTGATCAGGCTCAGGCCGAGGAAGCACACGCCAAAGCCCCAGCCGAGGATGGCGTAGTCAGTGTCGCGGTAAAGCGCGCGCCCGTAATGCCGCAGCAACGCCAGGTGTTCGTCCGAAATGTCCGACACGGGCTGGAACTTCTGCGGGTCAATCCGGTCGCCCCGGTTGAACGACGTGTCGTCGAAGTAATAGCCGCCCTTGGGCATCTGAAAGGTCGTGGGCGAGCCGTCGGCGTTGAGCAGAATCCAGTTGCCCGCGGCGTCCTCCGCGATGCGCGTGTCCGGGGGAAAAAGCACGTTGGTGCCGTCAAAGAGCCGCCGCGGAATCCACTCGCTGTCGGGCCGCGACAGCGGCAGCACGCACGAGAGGTCCAACGGCACCACGTCCGCGTGCAGTCGGCGCAACACCGCCTCTTCGAGCGCCGCGATCATGAACCGCGCGTCAATCACTTTCGTCGGCGTCGCAATGCCAAGCTTTCGTTTCAGCTTGTCGTAGGCGATCGCGGCGATGCTGGATGCCTTCAGCCCCCCAAGGTCAATCGGCACGCGATCCGGAATCTGATGGTTGACAGCTCTGGTTACCCGTTCGCGCGATGTCATCGTTGTTTCCTGCGGCATTTATACCCGCGCGGCCGGTTTAGTGGAACGGCAAATTCTCGTCGGCGCTGAAAGAGACGCATCGGGCCGGTGTCGGCTGGCCTACAGTCTCGGAGTGACGAACTTCTTCACGAAATCCCGGACCGAGCGTGTGAAAGTCCACTCGGCGGTCTCCGGCAGGCAACGCGAGGGTGACTGCACCCAGCTCTCGATCACATATTGGTCCGGGCGCCCATCTTGGAGCGCGTAGGCGTAACCTTGCTCCATGATGCCGACATACCACGTCGAATCGTCCGCCAGCTTTTTGCGCTGCACCGCCGGCAGGCCGCTGGCCCAGTAAATCAGGCTGAACGACAGTTTTCGTTTCCGGCATTCGTGTTCGAGCTTCCGCACTTCGCGCCACGAGCCTTGGCCCTGCACGACAAAGTTCACCCAGTTCACATCGAGCCGATAGAAGTCAAGGCCGCGCACGCCCAACTCCGCCAACCGTTTGTTCAACGCCTCGATCCACCAGACGTGGTCGGCGACCGGGATGGACGGATACGTCTCGATGTCTCCGACGAGCGTTTCCGGGAAATGTTTGCGGACCAGCGCGATGTAGTTGGCCGTCTCCTGCACGGCGTAATCGTCCGGCTTCTTGATGTGATGGCGGCAGCACAGCAACGGCTCGTCCATCGCGATGGCGTAAATCTTGCCGCCGAGCCGCTGCACGCGGTCCCACATTGGCCTTTCGACGTTGAACGTCTTCTCGCCGGTCTGTCCCCAGGGCTTGATCGCGCCGACCTCCATCCCGAACTTCAGCCCCCACTCGTTCATCTTCGCGAACCACGCTTTCATCTCGTCGTCGCTGAAGTGGCGCTTCGTGTGCAGGTCGGTGCAGGCCAGCACGTGGATCATCGAGCGCGTTTCCTTCCAAGCGTCCGGCTGCTCGAACAACTCGCGGAACGCGCGCGCGTCGTCGTGGCCCGGCGGCATCATCCAGACTTCCGGCTTGGCGGCGGTGCCTTGGGCGTGAACGAAAACGGCGCTCAGGACGAAAAGGAGGGGATGAATCATTCTCATGTTTGGTAAACGGCGAGGATGTTCTCCGGCGGCACGTCGGGCTGGAACAGGTGCGCCGGGCCGAGGATGTAGCCGCCGCCTTGGCCGAGCACTTCGCAGTAGCGCCGGGCCTCGGCTGTGACTTCGGCGGGCGTGGCCTTCGGCAGCAGGTTCTGCATGTCAATGCCCCCGTGGAAACTCAGCCGGTCGCCGAACTCGCGTTTGAGGCTTTCGGGCCGCATCTCGATGCACGTCGGCTGGATCGGGTCGAGCACGTCCACGCCGCACGCGATCAACTCCGGGATGAACGGGCGGATCATCCCGCAACTGTGATAAAGCGCCTTTCCGCCGACCCGGTGAATCAGCGCCGTCATCTCCTTCAAATACGGCGCCACAAACTCGCGGAACATCGCCGTCGAGATAAGCGGCCCGCGCTGGGTGCCGAGGTCGCTGATGACGAGATAGAGATCAATCCGCCCGTTCGTGATTTCCGCCGCGCGCGTGTAGTCCTCCAGATAGAAGTCCGTGAACTTCCGCGAGAGGAAATGCGCCCACTGCGGCCGCTCCGCCATGTCCATGAACATCCCCTCCCAGCCGCGCACCAGCGCGGGCCGCTGCCAGATGTCGGCGAATCCGTAGAGCAGCGCGTAGTTCTCGTAGCGCGCGCATTGGGCTTTGAGTTGCGAGCGATCGAGACAATCCGGCGACGGCCACGGGAACGCCTCCAGTTCCGCGAAGCTGGTTGCCTCCGCGAGCGCGCCCTTGGCGTCCTCGCGCATCGGCCCCCACGGCGTCGGCTTATAAACGTAGCGCTCGCCCCAGAAGTTCTGAAACAACCCGTCGCCGATTTCGCGCTCCGGCGGCGCGGGTGCCTCCAGATGCCGCACATCCACGCCAAGCGCGTTCAGCAGCCGATCCTTGTCGCTATGGCCGATGTGGTCGAACAACCGCTTCATCGTTGGCGGCTCGGCCCAGAAATCGCGCGGTGTGCGGTCGGGCTGCTCGTGTTGCAACGCCGCCAGGACTCGTTCTCGTGGGGTCATGGTCATGGCTCTTACTTGGCTTCGCCTGTGTCCGCCGTTCCGCTGAAACCCGGTCCGCCGCTTCACCGCGGATTCGCTGAGTTGCTGCGACTTCGGCTCATTGTAGAGGCTGACGATCCCGAACGGCTCCAGGTCGTCATGCAGCAGCGCCAGCTCGTGTTGTTTGCCGGGGAAGTTATTGGTCGCCAGGTGGCGTTTTTCATCGAGCTTCTTGAACGAATCGAAGATGTGGAGGCCGTGATTCGCCGGCGGCTTGGTGAAGCCTATCGGCGCGCGCAATGATGGCGAGTCCAGGAACGAAGAAGAGTTGCTTCACGATGCAGGGTTGTGTTTTGTCACAGACTTCTACTTTTCAGGCGGCTGCCACGGCACGGCGCCGCCGCGCTGGATTTGCACGCGCAACGCCGCCGACAGATCGCGCAGCATGGTCTTCTCCTTCGCGGCGAGGTCGGTGGTCTCCTGCGGGTCGCGCTGGAGGTTGTAGAGTTCCAACGGCGAGGTCGGACGGTCCTGGACGACCTTCCAGTCGCCGCGACGCAGCGCCTCGATGGTCTTGCCACCGAACAGAGGGCCGCCCTCGCGCAGCACGAAGTAGCAGTCGCGCTTCGGCTCCGCGTCGCATCGGCCGAGCAGCGCCGGCAGGAAACTCAGGCCATCGGTGCCGGGCGGCGGCTGGAGGCCCGCGGCATCGAGCGCGGTCGCGAAGATGTCCATCGTGAGCGTGACGCGCGTGGTGCGGCTGCCGGGGGCGACGCGGCCGGGCCAGCGCGCGACGCCCGGCACGCGCAGGCCGCCTTCATAGACGTGCGTCTTGCCGCTGCGCCACGGGCCGTTGTTCGCGCCGAACTGAAGCGCGCCGCCGTTGTCAGAAGTGAAGATGACCAGCGTGTTCTCGGCCAGCTTGAGCCGGTCGAGCGTGTCAAGGACCTGGCCGACGCCGCTGTCCATGTGCTCGATCAACGCGACGAGCCTGGCGCGTTGCTCGCTGATGCCCGGCTCGCGGGCGGTGACTTTCGCGAGCCATTCCGGCGGCGGCTGAATCGGGTCGTGCGGCGCGTTGTAGGCGAGGTAGAGGAAGAACGGCTTGCCCGACTTCGCCCGCTCGGCCAGATAATCGCACGCCCAGCCGGTGAAGAGGTCTGTGGCGTGGCCCTGCGGGTCAATCACCTCGCGGTTGCGGCGCATGAAGTTCTGCCCGTCGCGCCGGTGCGTCCAGTAATCCTCCATCATGTCGCCGAGGAAACCGTGGAAGAAATCGAAGCCGCGCTCCGTCGGTGTGTTGGGCGATTCGAGGCCGAGATGCCATTTGCCGACGAGAGCGCTGTGATAGCCGGCGCGCTTGAGCGCCTGCGGCAGCAACGTGACGCGAGGCGACAGCCATCCCCACGAGTTCTCCGGCGTGTGACGGATGACGCCGGGCACACCGACGCGATCGGGATAGCGGCCGGTCAACAGCGCGGCGCGCGTCGGCGAGCAGGCGCAACTGTTGGCGTAGAAGTTGTCGAACGTCATCCCCTCGCGGCAGAGCCGGTCAATGGCCGGCGTGCGGATGTCCTTCGTCCCGAACGCCGAGTAATCGCCCCGGCCCAGGTCGTCGGCGAGGATGACAAGGATGTTGGGTTTCGCGGCGGAGGCGGGCGTCTGCTTCGCCGCAAGGCCGATGAGAAACGCAATGATGAGCCGGTTGAGAAGTTTCATGGCGGAGAGTTTATGGGATTCGCTAGTTGTTCAAGGCTGAAGTCTCCGGAACGCCTCGCCGCAGGCGCGGTAGTTGCGCTCGGACATGCCCATCACGCTGTATTCCTCGACATAGCCGATGAACCCGCCCTCCGGCGTGCCGAGCAGCCGATATAGTCGTTCCGCCTCCGCGTAAATTTCCTCCGGTGTGCCCGTGATCGAGACAGTCTGGTAGCTGATCGGCATCATGAACGCCTGCCGGCCGCGGAGCCGCCGGCCGACCTCGGCGATGTCGTTCACGTTCGGCTGGGAGATGTTCAGCACGTCCACGCCGATCTCGCGGAAGTCTTCCATGATCTCCACAAACTCGCCGCAGCAGTGATACCACGTGTGCAGGCCCAACTCATGCGCCAGCGCGAACTGCCGGGCATAGCGCGGCTTGAACAACTCCCGCCACAATGACGGCGAGATCATCATGCCGGACTGCGTCCCCCAATCGTCGGCGAAATGGATGCCGTGAAACCCGTGCCGCGCTGCCATCCGCATCAGGTCACACTCGAAGTCCATGATGCGGTCCATCAGCGCCGCGAACCCCTGCGGCTCCAGCAAGAAATCCTGCATCGCGTTCTCAAAACCTCGCAGGAACGTATAGACCGTGAAGCCGCTCAGGTCGAAGCTCGCCAGCCGGTAACGGTCGCCGCACTTCTCGAAGAACGCCGGCGTCGCCGACATCCGCTCCTCCTCGCGCAACGGCGGAACGCGAATGTCGTCCGGGCGCGGCAGATCGCGGTACACCGGCTCGACCGGATGCCCCATGGTGCCGTCGCCGGACTTCACCAGATGATAGCCCCACTCGTTGACCGACCAATCCCACGCGTTGGCCGTGCCATCGCCCGGCACGCCGAGCGCGAGATGATAGAGGAGCACGTCGCCTTCGGTCTGATTGCGGTTCCAGAAAACAATCGGCACGCGGTCCGGCCGGCGAAACTCGATGGCGCGGCTGACACGTTCTTTGCGGCCCATCATCGTCGTTCTTCCCTTTTGAGGCTTTTGCCAATCCGCTTCATCACATCGAAGCTCTATTATGCCTGCGCGACCCGCTAGCGATCGTCTTGCGCGGCAAACCGGCCGAGTTGAGGCGGGGCAGTCGCGAAGTCCACCTTCTCGCCCGCCGTGCCGAGGTAGCCGCCCCAACCGATCCGGATCGCCGCCACCGCGGAAAGATCGAGTCGGGCGTCGCGGTCCTTGCTCCATCCGGCAAGGTGAAACTGGCTCAGGAGAACAAACGACCGGCAGGATCCCGCCGCGTTGAGTGAGCGGCCCGCGCGGGCGATGTAGTCGTTGCCTTGTTTGTCGTGCAAGATCGCCAGCAGCTCGGTCGGTGTCGTCTGTCCCTCCGGCACCCAGGTGTCCAACGCCAGCACTTCGGCGCCGCGGAGGTCCACCGGCTGCGGGAAGTTGAACGACAGGAACAGGTGCGTGTCCACTTGGCTTTTTGTCACCGTGCCGACGGCGCGCCAGCGTGAGGCATCGCCCGACAGTTCCGCGCGCACGAACTTGCCGGCGCCGACCACAGGCTTCACGTCGGGCAAAGGCCGCAGCGCCACTCCCGGCAGGCCGCCGCTCGTTGCCGGCAACCGCCGCGCTGGCTCCGTCTTCGCGTAGCGCAGCAGCGTCGCGCCGTATGGATCGAGCCGCAGCTTCGCTTTGCCATTGGCGGGCAGCGGTGCGATTGCGCCTGTCGCGGGATTCCATTGTTCGCCGTGGCCGCGACCCGTCACACGGACCTCGCC
>JAOACV010000123.1 GCA_026417675.1 Verrucomicrobiia bacterium | reverse complement strand
GCCGGCGGCGTTGGCGCGGGCGGCACAGCCATCGGTTCAGCCGGAGTCGTGACCGCCGGGGTCGGCGCGGCCGGCGGAGGAGTCACTGCTGCAGTGGGCGTGCTCGGCACGGCGGGCGTTGTGACACGCAACGGTGGCGGGGGCGCGGGTCTCGCGATGCCCGGTGTGATGCCGGCACGGAGGTATCGGGCGGCGACGAACGCCCAACAGTTGGCCGTGGGCCTGATTTGCACCCAATCGCCCTCCTTCTTCACGACTTGGACGGGGTCGCCCTTGTTGATTTTGCCAACAACACTAAAGTTGGTGCCGGGGCCGGCCCGAAGGTTGACATTGTTTTTCGCCACGACGGCGCCCGTGGCGTCGAGCATGTTGTGCGAGATCCACACCGCGCCAGCGTCGGGCATGCGGATTTTGACAAAGGTCAACGTCTCCGCCGCCGCAGCGGGCGCAGGCAGCGCCTCTAACAGTTCCACGCGGTCGCCCTGGTTGAGTTGGAGCACCACTTCGGCGGTCGGTTTGTTCGCGGCGCGGACGTTGACGCGATCGCCCGTGACGGTTGCAGGCTCGGCCATCGCGGTCTGCCACGCCAGCAGCGCGCTAGCCCACACGAGATAATTTCGCCAACTCTTCATTGCTGAGCAGTCTCCATTTACCGGGCTTCAGATCGCCCAAACTGATCGGGCCGATGCTGAGCCGCTTGAGCCGCACCACTTCGTGGCCCAGCTCGGCCAGCATCACCCGAATTTGCCGTTTCTTCCCCTGGCTGAGAACCATTTGAAAAGTCGTGCCCTCGCCGGCGTGCCGCACTGCAAACACCTTGTCGGCCACCATGCGTTCGCCGCCAATGACCAGACCCTTCTGCAGCCGTTCCATCTCCGCGGCCGTCAACGACCCGCAAATGGCGACCTCGTAGGTCTTCGGTATCTTGTGACGCGGATGCGCCAGCCGTTGTGCCAACCGGCCGTCGTTGGTGATCAACAACAGGCCTTCACTGTCCCGGTCCAGACGCCCGATGCTGAACGCCCGCGGCCAGTCGCGCGGCAGCAACTCCATCGCCAGCCGTTTCGCATGCCGGTCGCGGTTGCTGCACGTGTAACCGACCGGCTTGTAGAGGGCCGCATAGACGAGCCGCTGCGCGCTCAAGGGCCGGCCGTTGAGCGTCACGCGGTCCGACGCCGGCCGCACGCGCATGCCAAGCTGGGCCGTGCGCCCGTTGACGCGCACGCGGCCCGTCGTTATCAGCTTCTCGCACGCGCGGCGCGACCCCAGCCCCGCGGACGCGAGGAATTTTTGCAGGCGGACGCCCAGCGACTCGTCGGTGGTTTTCACGACTTGGAGCCGATGAAAAAAACTATTCCGGTTTCGTCTTTGGCAACCCAAACACACGGTCGCCCTCTTTCCATTTGCCGCGTTTCTTCAACACCTCGATGCGTTCAAACCGCTTCAGCACGTTGCGTTTCGCCTTCATCGTGCCCGAAGCCTTCAAGCTCCTGTGTAAAGACATAAGATCAAATTCCTTCTCTGCCGTGCCTGACCGCGCCGGCCAGCGTTGCTTTGTACCACAGCCGACCCCGCGATGAAACACTTATTTGCGCTCCGGCCGGCGGCCATTTCGCGGCCGCTGCAAAGCGTAAGAATGGTGTTCGGAGAACGCGATTCACCTCTGTCGAGAATCGCGATACGCCCTGGACTTCGCACCCTTGCGACCGTTGAGAAACGAGCGCACCAGGAAGTAGCGGTTGATGTTCTCCTGCGTCAGCACGCCGGCCAACCGGCCATCGCGCAGCACGGGAACGGTCCGCTGGCCGCTGGATTGCATCTCTTCGTGGACTTCCGCAGCGGGCGCCTCCGGCCACGCGCACCGGAACTCGCGGATCATCAGGTCCGAGGCGCATGCGCCGCCGCCGGTCTCGCGCATATCTTCCAGAATCGCTTCACGCGTGAGCAGGCCGATGACATGGCCATCGGCCACCACAGGGAAATCATCCTGACCGGCTTGGTGAAGCATGGCGAGGCATTGGCTGGCGGTGTCCTCGGGCGCAACGGCCAGGCACGCGGGGTTCATGACGCTGGCCACGTCCACGCCGCGCAGGACGCTCTGCATGAGGACGGCGCGCTCCTCCATGCCCGCCGCCATGAAGATGACCAGCCCGACGAAGGGCAGCATATACAGTTCGGCGAAAAGGCCCGCCACGATGAAAAGCATCGCCATGGCGCGTCCGATGCGCGCCGCAACCACCGTCGCGCGCGGGAAGCCCAGCCAGCCTGCCAGCAACGCCCGCAACAGCCGGCCGCCGTCCATCGGATAGGCCGGCACGAGGTTGAAGGCGATCATCCACTTGTTGACCAGCAACAACGAGCCGATCAGGTCGCCGACGCTCACCGGCATCGGCACGTGCAAGGGCAATCCGGCGTAATACGGCACCAGAAACGGCGCCCAGTCGCCGATCAGATAGAGCACGCCGAAGATCAGCGCATTCGTCAACGGCCCGGCGACGGTGATGGCGACCTCGTAGCTTGGCTTCTGCGGCATGGAGCGCATCTGGGCCACCCCGCCGATGGGCAGCAGTGTGATCGCGCTGACGCGCACGCCGAGTCGTTGCGCCGCGAGGCTGTGACCAAGCTCGTGCAGCGCCACGCACGCAAACGTCCCGGCCAGCAACGCCGCGCACCAGGCTGCCACGCGCCAGCCGGATTCCATTCCGATGGCGACGACTAGGAACAACAACAGCAGAAAGGTCACGTGGACCCGGATGCGGATGCCAAACAGCGTGCAGATTGTCAGCGACCATTTCATGTGGCCGTCAAATTCGATTTACAATGCCACGTCGGGTTTCTACATTCGCGCCGGACCCCACCTTACGGTGAGGCGGCACAACCGTCATGGAAAAAATTCTCGTCATTGATGATGAGCCGGACATTCTCTACGCGTTCCAGCGCAGCTTGGAAACGCCGGAGCGGCTCGTGTTGACCGCCGGGACCATCGAGCAAGGACTGGAGGTCTTCCGGCGGGAGAAACCGGATGTGGTCTTCTGCGACATCCGGATCGGCCCCGCCAGCGGGTTGGACGCGCTCACCCAAATCCGCCAGGCCGACCCGAAGGCGATGGTTATCCTGATCACCGGCTACGGCACCACGCAGACGGCCATCGAGGCGATGAAGCGCGGCGCCTACGACTACGTCCTCAAACCCCTCGATGTGCCGAAGACCAAGGCGCTGGTGGACGCCGCCCTGAAGACCGCGCGGGACATGCGGCAGGTAATTTCCTACGAGCCGCTGCTGCAAAAGGAAGACTACACCGAGGGCATCGTCGGCCGTTCCGAGGCGATGCAGAACGTCTTCAAGCGCATCGGCCAAATCGCCCACAGCGACGCCACCGTGCTGATCACCGGCGAGAGCGGCACCGGCAAGGGACGAGACGCGCGCGACCTCTATCATCACAGCCCGCGCGCCGACAGGGTCTTCATGGCCATCAACTGCGCGGCCATCCCGGAGCAGTTGCTGGAGAGCGAACTCTTTGGCCACGAGAAGGGCGCGTTTACCGGTGCCGATCGCAAACGGATCGGCAAGTTCGAACAATGCGACGGCGGCACGCTCTTCCTCGACGAGATCGGCGACATGCCGCTGCTGACGCAGAGCAAAATCCTGCGCGTGCTCCAGAACGGCGAGTTCCAGCGCGTCGGCGGCAGCCAGACCCTCCGCGCCGATGTGCGCGTCATCGCCGCCACCAACAAACCGCTGGAACAACACGTCGCGGCCAGGCAGTTCCGCGAAGACCTCTACTACCGCCTCAACGTCGTGCGCATCCACCTGCCGCCGTTGCGCGAACGGCGCGAGGACATCCCTGTGCTGGCCGACTACTTCCTGCAACGCCTGCACAAGGCCGGCAAAAGCCGCATTCGCGGCCTCGCGCCCGACGCGCTGCGCGCTTTGCAGGACTATGCCTGGCCCGGCAACGTCCGCGAACTGGAAAACGTCATCCAGCGCTCGGCCATCCTCGCCAAGGGCGGATACATCCTCGTCGGCGACTTGCCTCCGGAGGTCTTGGTGCCACCAGCCGCGTCGCAGGCCCGGCCAGCGCCCGCGCCGACGCCCATGGTGGACCCGGTGACGGATGCCATTGCTGTTCTGTTCGACCACGCCAAACGCCATCCCGACCTCCAAATCATTGACTGGGTCGAGCGCGAACTGGTTCGCCGCGCGTTGGAGCTAACTCACGGCAACCAGGTCCAAGCCGCCAAACTGCTCGGCATGACGCGCGCGACACTCCGCAAGCGCATCGAGCGTTTCGGCATCAAGAAAGAGTTGAGCGTCAAGTAATGCGACTCTCCTCGCTTGCCGCACGGTTGGCCGCATTGTTGATAGGGGCTTTCGCCCCGCCCGCCCGTGCCGATCTCGTTTTGGCCGAGGCCACCACCCCGCAACGATGGCGGGGCCGCGAGGCGCAGTTCGGCAAACCGCTTTTCATCTCCGCCGGTTCCGACACCTCGCTCGCCCTGCCCATCAAACTCCGATTGCAGCCCGGCCGCGTCAGTGCCGCCCGACTCGCGCTCGACCACACCGACTGGATGGCTTACAAGATGCTTCGCATCCGCGCGTTTGCCGAGCAGCCGTTCGAGACGCCGCTGAGCGTGGCACTGGAGGACCGCGACGGGCGCGCGGCTGCGCTGGCGAACCTGCTGCCCTTCGGGGCGCCGGGTTGGAATGAGTTTGACCTCAACATCGGCACGGCGCCTGTGGACCGCAGCAAACTGGCGGCGCTTTGCATTGCCTCGCCACTTCCCTTGGCGCACCCGGCCCCGTCCACGGTCAGTTTCTATCTTGCCGAAATGCGCCTGCTGGCCAACGCGCAGGCTCAACAGGCGGCGTTTGTCCCATCCACGCCTCCCGCTCTCCCCCCCGTGCTTCGCATCAGCCTCGGCAGCATTTTCCCACAGCATCTTATCGTCGAGAGGTTCCGCGTTGCGGTCGGCACCAACACGATCGCGCGCCTGGCGCTGCCGCTGAACGACGAAACGATGTTCGACATGGCCGCTTGCTCGAATCTGGTCGCCGCTGTCGAATCGCAGGCGGCGGCGTTCAGGTCTCAAACCAACGTGCTGGGGCTTTCGTTTGTCATCTCGGCGCCCGAGCTCACCACCAGCTCGCCGCTAAAACTCCGCGCTTTTCACCGCTGGCTGGCCAGCACTTATCACACTGTCGGCGACCTCAACGGCCGGTGGGACTCAAGGCTGGCGCGGTTCGAAGATGCGGTGTGGCCGCGCGACGCGCAGACCGCGCCGTGGCGCGACGCGGTGTCGTTCTGGCAGGAAGCCGTGGCGCGGACGCTGCGCGAGTGTGTGCAGGCCGCGCGACGCGGCGCGCCGAGGGCCTATTTGCTGCCGCACCTTGATCGGCTCACCGGCGAGGCGTGGCGCGAGCGACCGCTGGATTATTATGCCATCCAACGCACGGCGGGCTGGTCGCACTACTCGCTGGCCGACGGCGGCGGTGATTCGCGCGAGTTCCTCAGCGGCGCGGAAACGCGGGCGTTGATCTCAACGCTTGCCGCGCAGATACACCGGCGGTTGTGGGCGGACTCGTTCGACTGGGGCGCGCCGGAAAAACAGTGGCTGGCCGGCCACAGCGAGCGTTGGCTGGCGCCGGTGGCGTCGCGCAACCTCTGGCTACAACTGGCCGCGGGCAAGGACGGCGTGAGCGTGCCGCGGGAGGTGCCCCAACTGGCGGCGCCGTTGCAACAAATTGCGCCGCTCTGGCCCGTTTTCGCGGCAACGCGCAGCGCCAGTCCAAGGCTGGGTGTGGTGTGTTCGAGTTGCTCGCGGCTGATGAACGGCTCCGTTGCCGAGACCGAGGAACGCCGCTTCTTCGAAAGTTTCTGGCGCGACGGCTGGCAGCCGGTGGTGATCTTTGAGGAGACGTTCCGCGATTATCCCAAGGTGATGGGGGACTACAACGTGCTGGCGCTCGGCGGCGCGACGCACCTGCCGAACTGGTTGCAAGACGCCCTGCTGGCGTGGGTTGAGGGCGGCGGCACGCTGCTCTGTTCGGGGCCGCCGGGCCTTTACGACCCGTGGGGGCGGCGATTGGCGCGGCTGATGTGGGAGACACTAGGCCTTGATGACGCGCGGCTGGAAAAGCAGAACGCGACGTGGCGCTGGCGCGTGGACGCGTCGCGCTTGAAGCCGCACTGCGTGCTGATGGCCACCGATGAGGCAAACGAGCCGCTGGTGATCCGCGCCCAACACGGCCGGGGCGAGGTGGTCGTGTCGCTCGTGCCGTTCTTTGAGGTGAAACAGGCGCGCGATTACTGGCCGTGGAAGCTGCGCGAGCGCGTGCGGCGCGAGATCGAATCACCGGAGCGCAATCTCCATCTCGACTGGCGGACCTGCGACGACCGTCGGACGTTTTTCTCGGTGGCGATCAATCTGTCGCCCTACGCGCCGGTGAAAACACAGGTCATCGCCAACGATTCGTTCAGCCGCGTGCTCAACCTGAGCGCCGACGGCGGCGCGAGACCGTTGCCGTTGGAGAAGGCCGATTACAGCACGAGCTTTCCGATCGAGCTTCCCCCGGGCGGCGGGGCGGTGCTGATGCTGGAGAGGGCGTCGGCGCGACGGTGAGTTTGCTCTCGCACAGGCGGGTGGCGTTTTGGTAGGGAGACAGGCATGATCATTCAGACACAGGCGTTTGCGCGGGCGGGGTTGATCGGCAACCCGTCGGATGGTTTTTACGGCAAGACCATCTCCCTGATCGTGCGCAATTTCGCGGCGCGGGTGACGCTGTGGGAGTCGCCGGAACTGGAGATCATTCCCGACGCGCGCGATGTGTCGAGGTTTGCCAACTACGAGGCGCTGGTGCGCGACGTGAACTTGCACGGCTACTACGGCGGCGTGCGGATCGTCAAGGCGACCCTGAAGAAGTTCGCCGATTACTGCCGCGAACACGGCGTGGCGCTGCCGGAGCGCAACTTCACCATCCGTTATCACACCGACATTCCCACGCGCGTCGGGCTGGCCGGCTCCAGCGCGATCGACGCACCGCGCCGGCGCAGGCGCTTGAGGGTGACCTCGCGATCCTCCTCGATCAACGCCACCACGATGTCGCCGTTCTCGGCGGTGT
>JAOACV010000122.1 GCA_026417675.1 Verrucomicrobiia bacterium | reverse complement strand
TGTGTATAAGAGACAGGTATCCAGCCTCCCGCATCACGAAGATGGCGGGAAAAAACACGACCTAACAAACTCAGGAGACTTCAATGGCTATACGTGTAGGCATCAATGGATTCGGCCGCATCGGGCGGCTGGTGTTCCGCGCAATCTGCGACCAGGGATTGCTCGGCAAGGACATTGTCGTGGTCGCGGTCAACGACATCGTGCCCGCCGACAACCTCGCTTACCTGGTCAAGTATGACTCAACCCAAGGGAGATTCCCCGGCACTGTGTCGAGCGAAAAGTCCAAGCCGGACCTCGCCGAGGACGATTTGCTGGTCGTCAACGGTCAGAAGATCCGGTGTCTTTGCGTCAAGGAAAGCCCCGCGGCGCTGCCGTGGAAAGCGCTCGGCGTGGACATCGTCGTGGAGTCCACCGGTCTGTTCACCGACGCCACCAAGGCCAAGGGCCACCTCGACGCCGGGGCGAAGAAAGTCATCATCAGCGCCCCGGCCAAGAACGAAGACATCACCATCGTCATGGGCGTCAACGACCAGAAGTATGACCCCGCCAAGCACCACATCATTTCCAACGCGAGTTGCACCACCAACTGCCTCGCTCCCGTCGTCCACGTGCTCTTGAAGGAGGGCTTCGGCATCGAGGAGGGTTTGATGACCACGGTGCACTCCTACACCGCGACGCAGAAGGTGGTGGACGGCCCCTCCAAGAAGGACTGGAAGGGCGGACGCACCGCGGCGATCAACATCATTCCTTCCACCACCGGCGCGGCGAAGGCGGTCGGCCTGGCGATCCCCGAAGTCAAGGGCAAACTCACGGGCATGGCGTTCCGCATCCCGACGCCGACCGTCAGTGTGGTGGACCTCACCGTGCGCACGGCCAAGGAAACCTCCTACGCTGAGATTTGCGCGGCGATGAAGAAGGCCAGCGAGACCTACCTGAAGGGCATCCTCGGCTACACCGAGGACGAGGTCGTCTCCACCGACTTCATCCACGACACGCGCTCCAGCATCTTCGACGCGGGCAGCGGCATCGAGCTGAACAAGCGGTTTTTCAAGCTCATCGCATGGTATGACAACGAGTGGGGTTATTCCTGCCGTTGTGTGGACCTGATTCGCAAAATCGGCGAGTAAGCCGCCCGATCGCGCCGGCGTGGACGCGGCGTCCGGCCGGCGGCAGGCCTTTCGCCCCGCCCTCTCCTCGCGATGCGGGGAGAGGGCGGTCGGAGTCCGTTGGCGACAGCTTTCGACGGAGACCACAGAAAACCAGCAGCCAAGCGAGAACGATCATGAGTAAACTCTCCATTAACGACCTGACCGGTCTGCACGGCAAGCGCGTGCTTGTGCGCGTGGACTTCAACGTGCCGCTCGACGACAAAGGCGCCATCACCGATGACACCCGCATTAAGGAAACCCTGCCGACGATTCATCACCTCGCCGGCCAGGGCGCGCTCGTCATCCTGATGAGCCACCTCGGCCGGCCCGACGGAAAAGTCGTCGAGAGCATGAGCCTCAAGCCGGTCGCGGCGCGGCTCTCGGAGATGCTCAAGAGACCCGTGGCGTTCGCCAGCGATTGCATCGGCGAGCCGGTCGCCAAGGCCGTCGCAGCGATGAAACCCGGCGACGTGTTGCTCTTGGAGAACACCCGTTTTCACGCCGAGGAAGAGAGCAACGAGGAGCAGTTCGCCAAACAGTTGGCCGCCGTCGGCGACATCTATGTCAATGACGCCTTTGGCACGGCGCACCGCGCGCACGCCTCGACCGCAGGCGTGTGCAAGTTCATCAAGACCTGTGCCGCGGGCTTTCTGCTGCAAAAGGAAATCAAATACCTCGGCGAGGAACTCGCCTCCCCCGAAAAACCGTGCCTGGTCATCCTCGGCGGCGCAAAGGTCAGCGACAAGATCGGCGTCATCAACAACCTCATCAGCAAGGCCGACGGCTTCCTCATCGGCGGCGCGATGGCCTACACGTTCCTCAAAGCCCAAGGCGTCGGCATCGGCAGCTCGCTCGTGGAGGAAGACCGTCTCGGTGTCGCCAAGGAAACGCTCGCACAGGTCCGGGCCAAGGGCGCGAAGTTCCTGTTGCCTGTGGACCACGTCGCCGGCCAAAAGGTCGAAACGCCCGTGCCCGGCAAGAAGAAGCCGCAAATATCCTTCAAGAACGTCATCCAGACGCCTGATGCGACCATTGAGGTTGGCTACAGCGGCGTGGACATCGGCCCGAAGACGGTCGAGATGTATCGCGGCGAGATCGCCAAGGCCAAAACGATCGTCTGGAACGGCCCGATGGGCATCTTCGAGATGCCGGAGTTCGCCACCGGCACCTTCGAGGTTGCCAAGGCCGTCGCCGTGGCCACACAGGCCGGGGCCAAGAGCATCATCGGCGGCGGCGACAGCATCAAGGCCGTCAAAAAAGCCAAGGTCGCCGACCAGATCACCTTCATCAGCACTGGCGGCGGCGCGAGCCTCGAATTTCTCGAAGGCCGCGACCTTCCCGGCATCGCTGCCCTAACCGACAAGTAAAACCCTGGCTACAAATTCCGTCACTCCGACACTCCAATGGAAAAAGCTCGCAAACTCTTCATCGCCGGCAACTGGAAGATGAACAAGACAGTCGCCGAGGCAACCGATCTTGTGAAGGCGCTCAAGCGCGATCTGGCCGGCATTCGCGACGTGGACATCGCCGTCTGTCCGCCCTTCACCGCGCTCTATCCGGTCGGCCAGTTGCTCGACAATACCAACATCAAACTCGGCGGCCAGGACCTCTACTGGGAGAAGTTTGGCGCGTTCACGGGCGAGGTGAACGCCGCGATGCTCAAGGACGTGCTCTGCACCTACGTTATCGTCGGCCACAGCGAGCGCCGGCAGTTCTTTCACGAGACCAACGAGACGGTCAACAAGAAGACCAAGGCCGCGCTGGCCGCGCGCCTGAAGCCGATCGTCTGCGTCGGCGAGACGCTCGCGGAGCGCGAGTCCGGCAAGACCGAGGCGGTCGTGCAAGAGCACGTGCTCAAGGGCTTGGCCGGCCTGAGCGCCGAGGATTTGGCCGAAGTGACCATTGCCTACGAGCCGGTTTGGGCCATCGGCACTGGCAAGACCGCCACGTCCCAGCAGGCGCAGGAAGTTCACGCGTTCATCCGCAAACTGCTGGCACAACTCAGCGACGCCAAGACCGCCGCGCGCGTGCGCATCCAGTATGGCGGCAGTGTGAAACCGTCGAACGCGCACGAGTTGATGAGCCAGCCCGACGTGGACGGCGCGCTGGTCGGAGGCGCCAGTCTCACGGCGCGCGATTTCGTCGAGATCATCCAGAATGTAAGGAAGTAACATGGGTTTCATCATTGGTGTTTTGCTAACGGTGCAGGTCATCACCTGCATCTTTCTCGTCCTGATCGTGCTGATGCAGCCCTCCAAGGCCGACGGCGGCCTCGGCGCGGCTTTCGGCGCCGGCGCCACCGACACGCTGTTTGGCGCGCGCACCGGCAACATTCTCACCAAAGCCACCGTCTGGAGCGCGGGCATTATTTTTGTCACCTCCCTGCTGCTGGCGGTGCTCATCGCACATCAGAAGACCTCCTCGCCCGTCTTGGACAAACTTCCCGCAACCCCGCCCGCAAAGGCAGAAAAGGCGGCGAAGTCAGAGCCTGCCCGAAAGGAAGCCGCGCCAGACAAGCAAGCGCCTCAGGCCGCCGCGCCGGCTGAGAAACCGGCTGAGAAGCCCGCCGAGAAACCCGCCGCCCCACCCGTGCCGGCGAAGAAGTAGCGCGGCGCGCATGAGGTTCCCGTTGAGAACGACGGTCCCGATCCTAGGCGGGTTGGGACTGTTGCTGATTGGTTCAGCGCTCCACGGGACTGGCTGCGGTTCCTCCGCCGCGCCCGGCGGCAAGCCCGGCGAGATGGTTTATTACGCCGAGGGCGGCGACATCAAGGGCTTCGATCCTGTCCGCGCCAGCGACGTGGACAGCGCGTTGGCGGTTTACAAAATCTACGAGGGTCTCGTCGAATACGACTACCTTTACCGGCCCTACCGTGTCGTGCCGGTGCTCGCCGAGTCGCTGCCGGAGGTTTCCGCCGACGGGCTGACCTACACGTTCAAGCTCAAAAAGGGTGTCCGGTTCCAGGATGACCCGTGTTTCCCCGGCGGCAAGGGACGCGAGGTGACAGCGGAGGATTTCATTTACAGTTTCAAGCGGTTGATGGACGCGAAGAACTACGCCACCGGCTCGTGGGTCTTCGCGGGGCACGTCCTTGGCGTGGACGAATGGACCAAGGCCAGCGAGGATCGCAGCAAACCGACTGATTACTCGCGGCCCATTCCCGGTTTCGAGGCGCCCGACCGTTACACGCTGCGCATCCGGCTCAAGGAACCCTATCCGCAATTGCTCTGGGTGCTGACGATGCAATACACCTTCGCGGTCCCTCGCGAGGCGGTGGAGTTCTACAAGGACGACTTCCTGAATCATCCCGTCGGCACCGGCCCGTATCGGCTCAAACGCTGGCAGCGCAACTACCGCATGGAGTTCGAACGCAACCCGACGTTTCACGGCCAGACCTATCCGACCGAGGGCGAGCCTGGCGACCGCGAGAAAGGCCTGCTGGAGGATGCCGGCAAGCCGCTACCGTTCATTGACCGCATCATCCTCTATAACGTCCGCGAGTATTACACGTGGTGGCAAATGTTTCTCGCAGGACAGCTCTTCAGCGTCGGCATCAGCAAGGACTACTTCAACAAGGTCGTCAACCCGGACATGGAGCTGACGCCCGAGATCGCCAAGCGCGGCATCATCCTCCGCAAAGAGCCGCAGATGGATGTGTTCTACATCGGCTTCAACTGGGAAGACCCCGTCGTCGGCGGCGGCAAGACACCCGAGGAGGCCGAGCGCCATCGCAAGCTGCGCCAAGCCATCACCTGTTCGTTCAACCAAGAGCAGATTCGCGACATCTACCACGGCCGCATGATTCCCGCCGCCGGTCCGATCACACCCGGCACGGCCGGCTACGACCCGAACAAGACTTATCGGTGGAAATACAATCTTCCCCTCGCCCGAAAGCTCCTCGCCGAGGCCGGCTACCCCGACGGTAAGGACGCCCGCACCGGCAAGCGGCTCCGCCTCTCGCTCGACATGGGCGGCGCCGGCGACGCGGAGGCGCGGCAGTTGGGCGAACTGTATGTCAACTTCGCGCGCCAGATCGGCGTGGAGATGACCATCAACTTTTCGCTCCAGCCCGAACACTGGCGCAAGCTCGAGCGTAAGGAAACGCAGATGTTCAGCAGCGGCTGGGTGATGGACTATCCCGACGCACAAAACGTCTTGCAGCTCTGGTATGGCCCGAACGAATCGCCCGGCGTCAATCACTGCAACTACAAGAACCCGGAGTTTGACAAACTCTACCGCCGCATCCTGACCATGCAGGACTCACCCGAACGGACGGCGCTCTACCAGCAGATGGCGGATATCATCGTGGACGATTGCCCCGCCGCGTTCCTGTTCCATCGCGTCAGCTACGCGCTGCTGCGCGACTGGGTGAAGAACTTCAAGCCGCACGATTTCCCGTATCCGAATGTGAAGTTTTACAAAGTGCAACCGCATTGAGGCGTGAATCGTGATTCGTAACTCGTAACTCGTGACTCGCATGGAAGCCGCGACGAAGAAGTATCGAAGCTTTGAAGAGCTTGATGTGTATCGGGCTGCGCGGGAGTTCCGCAAGAGGATGTATGGCGTCGCCAGAAAACTGCCCGACATTGAAAGGCATGGCCTCGCAAGCCAGATTCGGCGGGCGGCCGTGTCGTTCACAAACAACATCGCCGAAGGGCACGGTCGCTTCCACTACTTGGACAATATCAAGTTCGTGCTAATCTCCCGCGGTTCTTTGACCGAACTGGTTGACGACCTGAACATCTGCGAGGACGAGCGATATTTGCCACCGGACGAAATTGCCTCGCTGAGGCAAGAGGCGGATCGTGTGCTGCAACTGATCAATGGCTATATTCGCTACCTGCGCGATCAGAAGACCGGCGCTACTCTTCAAATTCATGAAGATACCGCGCCCTATGGCTCGGAATGCACAGAGTTGCCGGAATAGACAACACAGCCCCACGAATCACGAATCACAAATCACGAGTTACGCCCCCCACCCATGACCACCTACATCATCCGCCGCCTCCTGACCGTGATCCCGATCACGCTCGGCGTGCTGTTGCTGGTTTTCACGATCTACCGCGTCATCGGCGGCGACCCGGCGGTGCGGCTCGCCGGCAAGAACGCCACGCCGGCAAAGATCGAGCAGATTCGAAAACAGTTCGGCTACGACAAGCCGAAGTTCTTCAACTGGCAGGAAGCGGCCAAGACAGGCCGGCCAATGGCGGTGTTTGACTCACAGTTCTGGCAGATTGTCCGGCAGTTCGCGCAGCTCGACTTCGGCAAATCGCTCCAGAGCAACCAACGCATCTCCCGCATGATGGCCGACGGCGTCGTGCCGTCGCTCTGCATCACCACGCCTATTTTCTTCATCGAACTCGCCGTCGCCATCGCCCTGGCCTTGCTCTGCGCCTACTACCGGAGCACGTGGCTCGACCGCACCTTCGTCGTCCTCTCCGTCGTCGGCATGAGCATCAGCGGGCTGGTTTACATCATGCTCGGCCAATACTTCTTCGCGTTCGAGCTGGGCTGGTTTCCGGTCTGGGGATTCGAGGGGATCAACTACGTCCTTCTGCCCGTGGCCATCGGCGTCGTCGCCGGACTCGGAAGCAGCCTGCGATTCTACCGCACTATCATGCTCGACGAGATGTATCAGGACTACGTCCGCACCGCCTTCGCCAAGGGCGCCTCGCAACGGCAGGTGCTTTTCAAGCACGTGCTCAAGAACGCCCTTATCCCAATCCTGACCAACGTCGTCGTCGCCATCCCGTTCCTCTACACCGGCTCGCTGATGCTGGAGAGTTTCTTCGGCATCCCAGGCCTGGGCCGCATGACCGTGGACGCCATCTACACAGGCGATGAGCCGGTCCTGTTCGCGATGGTCTTCATCGGTTCCGTCATCTTCGTCATCGCCACCCTCATCACTGACCTTTGCTATCCCTGGGCCGACCCTCGCATCCGATTGCAATGACCGACACCGCCGCCAACGCCGCCGCGTTCGCCGCGAAGCCCCAAACGCTCTGGAG
>JAOACV010000121.1 GCA_026417675.1 Verrucomicrobiia bacterium | reverse complement strand
GACGGCTGCGGCTGCTGTCGCAGCGCAGAGGAAACGCATCGCTTTCATGATGGAGTGGCTTGTCTTGTATCGCGGCGGTCGGGCCGCAAGCAAGGTTATTTCTTCGGCAGCGCCGCCTCGATGCCTGCGGCGACTTTCTCGGCGAGATACCTGGAGCCGGCGTCGGTGAAATGCACGTTGCCATTAGAAAGCTGGATTTCCTTGATCCTTGCCTGGGCGTGCGCCCAGAGGTCGTTGATGGGAATGCCGGCGTCCCTCATGACGCGCGCGGCGGCCTCGTTGTATTTCACCTCGTCGCCCGCGACGCGACCGGGAGAGCCTTCGAGCACAGGCGTGGTGCTGCACCAGATGAGCTTCGCGCCCGTGGCTTTCAACTGTCTGACCAACTCGCGCAGATTCTTTTCGTAATCCGCCAGCGGCACTTGCACGCGTGCGCCCGGAGACTTCGGGTCGGCCCGGTTTTCGTTGTTCGGGCCCATGTATTTCAGGTCGTGGAGGCCCCAGTTGAAGTGGATCACGTCCCACTTTCCGTCGCCCAGCCATTGCTTGAGATTCTTCAGGCCGTTGGTCGTCGGGCCGCCGTTGGCCGGGATGCGGTGGAGGTTCGCCTTGCCCTTGAGCAGTTCGCGCACGGGCAGCGTGTAGCCGATGGAAATCGAGTCGCCGATGAGCAACACGCGCGGCAAACCGGGCTGGTCGGCAATCGGCGCCATCGCGGGATTGGGCGCGCGTCTGGCTCTGGTTTTCGCCGCGGCCTTTTCCTCGGCGGCGACCCCGGTATCGCAAACGGCGGCAAGAAGCGCGGCAACCACGACGCGTGGGAGGAATTGAGATTTCATGGCGCCGATATTAACGGGCAACGGCTGTCGGCGAAACATAAAAACCGGAGATCAAGAGGTCGCGCCGGGCCTCAGGAACATCGGGCGAATCATCGGCGGGCGGCTGACGCCGCGTGGTGAAGCGTTGGGTAACGGGAGCAATTTCCTCCGTGCAATCCGCCCGGTGCGTGAGGAGAATGGCGGCATGAAGCACTCGTCGCTTTTCTCCCGCCGGGATTTCATCCGCCAATCCGCCGTGGCCGTCGCGGGGCTGCCCTTGGCCGCGAAGCCAGCGGGGCGCGTTCGGGCCGCCGAGCGGGCGCCGGCGACAGACATCGGCTCACGGCGCGAGTTGTTTGTGGACGATTTCCTGATCGAGAAGCTCGCGGGCAAGGCGGCGTTGCGGCTGCATCATCCGGAGCCGCGGGACATTGCGCTCGTCCACGATGCGCCGTGGGAAGGCAGCGGCAGCGGCTATCACAGCGTCTTTCAGGACGGCCAGCTCTACCGGATGTATTACAAGGCCTGGCATCTCGACGTGCGACCGCCGGGCAAGGTCAACACCGGCTCGCATCCGCTCTTCTGCTGCTACGCCGAGAGCGACGACGGCGTCCGGTGGCGCAAGCCGGAGCTTGGGTTGCACGAGTTCAACGGCTCCAAGAATAACAACATCGTCATGGTGCCCGGCCCGGCCGGCTCCGCGGTCGCCGATCCCGGTCATCCCGCCGTGTTCAAGGACGAAAATCCCGACGCGCCCGCCGAGGCGCGCTACAAAGCCATCATCCGCTCGGCCAAGCCGCACGGCCTGCTGGCGTTCAAGTCGCCCGACGGCCTGCGCTGGACGCCGATGGCAGACGGCCCCGTCATCACGAAAGGCGCGTTTGATTCGCAGAACCTCGCGTTCTGGGACCCGGTGCGCCGCGAGTATCGCGCCTACTGGCGCATCTTCACCGCCGGCGTCGCCGACGGCACGACGTGGAAACCCGCCGGTGTCCGCGCCATTCGCACGGCAACCTCGAAAGATTTTGTGAACTGGGGCCCTCACGCGGATCTGAGCTATGTGGACTCGCCGCCGGAGCATCTCTACACCAACCAGATCAAGCCCTACCATCGCGCGCCGCACATCTTCATCGGGTTCCCAACGCGCTACATCGAGCGTGGCTGGTCCGACTCGATGCGCGCGTTGCCAGAGTTGGAGCACCGCGAATGGCGCGCGAAGGCCAGCCTCCGCTACGGCACGGCGATCACCGAGGGCTTGCTGATGACCAGCCGCGACGGCGTGAAGTTCAAACGATGGAACGAGGCGTTTTTGCGGCCCGGCATCGAGCGGCCCGGCACGTGGCACTACGGGCACCAATACATCGCCTGGCACCTCGTCGAAACCAAGTCGGCGCTTGAGGGCGCGCCGAACGAACTCTCGCTCTACGCCGGCGAAAGCTACTGGACCGGCACGAGCAGTGAACTGCGCCGCTACACGCTGCGGCTGGACGGCTTCGTTTCCGTCAACGCGCCGATGAGCGGCGGCGAGATGGTGACCAAACCTCTGACGTTCACGGGCAGCAAATTCACGATCAACTTCGCCACCTCCGCGGCGGGCGACGTGCGCATTGAGATCCAAGACGCCAGTGGCGCCCCGCTGCCGGGTTACGCGCTCGATGACTGTCCGCCAATTTTCGGCGACGCCGTTGATCGCGCCGTGACGTGGAAAAACGGCGGTGATGTGGGCGCGCTGGCCGGCAAACCTGTGCGGCTGCGGTTTGTGTTGAAGGACGCCGACTTGTTTGCGCTCAGATTCGTTTGAGGCCCGCGGCGGCAGCGGCTGGAGCGACGCGACCCATCCGCACATCATGGTGGAGCGCGTTCTCCGACCGCGCTTGCCTCAACGGCGCCGCGGCGCCGCGTTCGGAGAACGCGGTGCACCAGGCTGGAACGCGGGCCACTTGGCCGGCGTCGCCGGGGAAGTTACGCGGGGACCTTGCTGGCGGCTTTCGCATCCTTGCCGCGCTGCTCGGCGATTCTTTGTTCGCGGCGGTGCCAGAAGAGGACGATCGGGCTGGCAATGAAGATGGAACTGTAAGTGCCGGTCAGGATGCCGACGAGGAAGCAGAAGG
This sequence comes from Verrucomicrobiia bacterium, assembly GCA_026417675.1. Classification (GTDB taxonomy): domain Bacteria; phylum Verrucomicrobiota; class Verrucomicrobiia; order CAIQCK01; family CAIQCK01; genus JAOACV01. The sequence goes on along the minus strand of JAOACV010000121.1, from coordinate 4,243 downwards.
CGAAGTCCTGAATGGTGCCGGTGCCGTAGATGAAGAGGATGATCGTGGCGCAAAGGGTGGTGGTGCTGGTGAGCAACGTGCGCGAGAGGGTCTCGTTAATGGCGCGGTTCATCAACCCCTTGTAGGAGTGCGCGCCGAGCAGCCCGAGCTTGAGGTCTTCCCGGATGCGATCGAAGACCACGATGGTGTCGTTGATGGAATAACCGATGATGGTCAGCATGGCCGCGACGATCGGGGCGGAGAACTCGCGCCCGGTCAGGCAATACCAGCCCAGGGTCATCAACACGTCATGAAGGGTGGCCACCAGCGCGGCGACGGCGAAGGGGAACTCGAATCGGAAGGTGACGTAGAGGGTGATCATGACCAGGCCCCAAAAAATCGCCCAGCCGGCGCCCTTGAGCAGCTCGATGCCGACGGTGGGACCGACGCGCTCGATGCCAACGCGGTTGAATTTCGCTTCGGGAAATTTCTCGTGCAGGACTTTCTCTATCTTCTCGGCTTCGTTATAGCCGATCTTCACTTCGAGGAATTCTTTGCCAGAGCCGACATCCTTTTGATACTGGATGAGGCTTCCGCGCACGCCGGCGGCGGTGATGGCCGCGTCGAGCTTATCCACGTCCACGCGCCGCGCGAAGGTCAGCGTTAGTGAATCGCCGCCGGCAAAATCCACACCGTAAATCTCGCCGTTGAGGTGAAGACCGCCGCGCTGGACGAAGCTGACCGTGCCCACCGCGATGAGCAGCCAGGAGGCGAAGAACGCCCACTTGGAGACGCCCATAAAATCAATCTTGGTCTCGCCCACCCAGCGCATCATGCCGAGCCTGTTGAGCCAGCCGCGCTGATAAAGAAAATCCATGATCAGGCGGGTGCCGACCACAGCGGTGAAGATGTTGGCGGCGATGCCGATGGTGAGCGTGAGACCGAAACCCTTCACCGAGCCGGCGCCGAACATGATGAGGATGACCGCAGCTAGGATCGTCGTGACGTTGGAGTCTAGGATGGCGCTCCATGCCTTGTTGAAGCCGGCCTCGATGACGGCGCGCATGGCTTTACCGGCGCGTTGTTCCTCCCGGAACCGCTCGTAGATGAGCACGTTGGCGTCCACAGCCATGCCGACGGTCAGCACGATGCCGGCGATGCCCGGCATGGTCAGCGTGGAGCCGAGGGTGGCCATTACGCCGAACAGGATGATGATGTTCAGCAGCAGCGCGATGTTGGCGATGACGCCCGCGCGCCAGTAATACATCACCATGAACACCACGACGAACACCGCGCCGAGGATCGCAGCCCGCACGCCGCTGGCGATGTTGTTGCTGCCCAAGGAGGGGTCCACGCCGCGCTCCTCTAGTATTTTCGCCGGCGCCTCCAGCGGGTTTTCCAGCACGTTGGCCAACGCCACGGCCTCGGCCATGTCAAAGTTGCCCTCGATGACACCGCTGCCGTAGATCGCGCTGCGGATGACCGGGGCGCTTTTGACCTCGCCATCAAGCACGATGGCCAGTTGCCGGCCGATGTTCTCCGAGGTGACCTTGCCGAAAATCTGCGCGCCCTCGCTGTCGAACTGGAAGGCGATCATCGGCATGCCGACGTTGTCGTAGTTGACGCTGGCGCGCTTGAGGTAGCGGCCCGTCAATGGCGTCTTGGCCGGCCCCGCGGGCCGCTTGGTGACGAGAATCTTGACGGGACGAAAAATCCCGTCGCGGTCCTTCTCTTGGTATTCCTTGACCTCGTAGTCCGGCGGGATGTCACCGCGCTGGATCAACTCCTCCATGCTCGGCTCGTTGGGGTCTTCCGGCTGATAGACCAGCTTGAATTCGAGATAGGCGGTCTTCTGGATGATCGTGCGCGCCATCTCTTTGTCGGCCTCGTTAAGGCCGGGCAACTGAATGAGGATGCGGTTCTCGCCGACTTTCTGGAGCAGCGGCTCGGCCACGCCGAGCTTGTCCACGCGCTTGCGGAAGGTTTCGATGGCCTGCAGCACAGCCTCCTCGCGGCGGTAGCCGTCCAGCCGCGACACGTCCAGCTCGACTAGGAACGAGGTGCCGCCCTTCAAATCGAGGCCGAGGCGGATTTTGCCGGCGTTGCGCTTCTGGACAAAGGCGAGGATGTCGGCGTTGGGGGTCTTGGAGTCGCGTTTGGCGACATCGGGGAAGTATTTGCGCAGGTCAATCTTTTGCTCCTCGACCGCGTTGCGCAGGTTGCCAAACGCGCGGTCGGGCGCGGCGGCCTGCGCCTTGCGGACAGCCTCCATCAGTTTGGCGAACGCCTCGTCCTTGTTGGTCGCGGTTCGCTCGAAGGTGGCGATGAGGTCCTGATCCCGCGGCGGCCACATCGCGTAGAACGACATGGCCACGATGAAGAGGATCAGCAGGGAGCGTCCGAGAAGGGGTCGTTGCATGGTCGGTTAGTTCTTGCCGGAGGCGGCTTCGCCCTCGGCGGACTTCTGGGTGACGGTCTGGATGGCGCTGCGGAGCATCTCGACCTTCACGTTGTCGGCGATGCGGACAATGACGGTCTTTTCCTTCACGTTGGTCACGGTGCCGAGGATGCCGCCGGTGGTGATGATCTTGTCGCCACTCTTGAGGTTGTCGAGCATCTGCTTGATCTCCTTCTGCTTCTTCTGCTGCGGCCGGATGAGCATGAAGTAGAAGACCACAAAGATCAGCACGATCGGCAGCAGCGAGCTGATCATCTGCACCGCCGGCGGCTGGTTGGGATTGGGCGCGCCGCCCATCGCCAGGATTTGAAATGCGCTGTCAAACATCAATCTGTTTTCCTTCCGGGTTGTTCACTCGATAGTTGGTCACGAACTCGTGACGGAAATCCGCAAACGTTCCAGCCGCGATCGCGGCCCGCACGTCTCGCATCAGTTGCAAATACACATGCAGGTTGTGCCACGTCAGCAGCCGCAGGCCGAGAATCTCGCCCGCGTTGAACAAGTGCCGGACGTAGGCCCGCGAATAATGTCGGCAGCAATAGCACGCGCAGCCTTCCTCGACCGGTCGCGGATCGTCTTTCCACGCCGCCACGCGCGCGCTTTGCGTGCCGCGCCGGGTGAACGCCGTGCCGTTGCGGCCCACGCGCGTCGGCAACGCGCAGTCGAACATGTCCACGCCGCGCGCGACCAGTTCCACGATCTGCCGCGGGGTGCCGAGGCCCATCGCGTAACGCGGCTGGTTCCGCGGCAGCACCGCCGCCGTGGCCTCGACAACGCGAAACAGCTCTTCGTCCGGCTCGCCGACGCTGAGGCCGCCGATGGCGTATCCGTCGAATCCCATCGGCAGCAGCCGCTCCGCGCAGAGCCGGCGAAGGTCGTCATACACGCTGCCCTGCGCAATGCCAAAGAGCTTGCCGGAAAGGCCGATTCTAGCGGCTTCCTCCCGGCAGCGGGCCGCCCACGTTAGGGAACGCTCCACGGCTTTGCAAGCGGTTTCTCGGTCGCACGGGTAGTGCGGGCACTCGTCCAAAACCATCGCAATATCCGACCCCAAAACGTGTTGAATTTCCATCACCTCGCGCGGTCCCAGAAAGCATCGCGCCCCGTCAATGTGGCTCTGGAACTCCACGCCGTCGTCGGTCAGCTTGCGCAACTTCGCCAGCGAAAACACCTGGTAGCCGCCGCTGTCGGTCAGGATCGGCCTGTCCCATCCCATGAACCGATGCAGCCCGCCCGCCGCGCGAATGACTTCGATGCCCGGCCGCAGATTCAGATGATAAGTGTTCGACAGAATGATCTGCGCGCCCAGTGCCCGCATCTCGTCGGGCGTCATGCACTTGACCGTTCCTTGGGTTCCCACCGCCATGAAACACGGCGTCTCCACCACGCCATGCGCCAGCGTCAGCCGGCCGAGGCGGGCGGCGGAATTGGGGTCGGGTTGGAGCAAGGTAAACATGGAACCGCCAGGAGACTATTCGAGCGGAGCGATCGGAAAAAGCAGAAACCGCTGGCGGGCGCGCTCCCAATTCTCACGGAGTTCTTGCTGGTGACTCAACCGCCATGTGTTCACCAGATAGCAGGCGGTTTTCGGCAACCACCCTTCGTGAACAACCCCTGTTTCAATCTCAATCAGCGCCTCGTGCGCGCTGCATGACCCGTGTTAGAGCGCCTTGGTCACGCCAGGCGTGGGAACCGGGTAGCGGCCGCTGGCGTCGGGTAGGGTCGGCGGTTGGGCGTCGAACGCATAGCGCTCCGGGGCCAGACGCAACTCGGACTTGATCGCGTCGTCCCAGCGAATCATCTGCC
>JAOACV010000120.1 GCA_026417675.1 Verrucomicrobiia bacterium | reverse complement strand
CAGTAGGCTGTGCAGACGTCCCGCTCCGTGTTGTCGCTCATTCGCGTGCCTTGGAACTCGAACCCGACGTAGCGCTTCGCTGACGGCGCCCACAGGCCGATCACTGGCACCGGCGAGCCGCCCAGCGCGCAGACGTAGCTCCAGTTGCGCGAGAACTCACCCGCCACCGAGCCGCCGCCGAAGGCCACGTCCTTCTGCAACACGAACGGGTCGCTCTTCGGCGTCGCCATCAACCAGCCGCGTTGATGCCACACTTCCGCCTCGGGCAACTGCACCGTCAGAAAATGGAACGGACACGGCCCGCCCTGCGCGCGTTCCCACTCGTTGGAGGTGAAGGAAGTGATCGTCAGGCTGAAATCCACACGCGGGAACGGATCATCCCCGTTCAACTGCACCGCCGCCCAATCATGGTCGCCCAAGCCCAACCCTGACCCCAGCTTCCCGCGCAAATCCTGGAACCGCACCGTCTGAATGACTAGGCCGTCCTTCTCGTTGCGCTCCAACATCAGCCGGTCGGCGAACATCGCGCCGTTGGCGGCGAATCGCACCGGCGTGATCAACCGGCCGCTGGCCCGATCATAGAGGTCCAGGCCCATCCACTGGCCCGGTCGGCCAATCGGCCGCAGCATCACGCGCGCGTTGAGCACGTCATCGGCGCGCGCCACTTCGCCGCACACCAGCAGCGCCGCCGTCATCCAACCGAAACAACGCAGGTTCATATTCGATTCCAATCGGCCGCCGTGGCGGTTCTCCGCCACGGCCAAGCGTGCCCACGATACGCAACGCTCCGCCAGAATGCACGCATGGAAATACACAAGAACCAGAAAGCGGCTGTGGTGGACGACGAGGGCGGGCGTCCCGATCACCGCCTCCACCGATCGCAACTGACAACGGACAAACACTACCGCCTAGTGGCAATGACCCTACGTTGTTGTTGCCGGCGCGCGGTCCATCGCGCACAATGCGCGGCATGAAAAAACTTTCCGCGTTGCTCTGTGCTTTTTGTCTCCTCTGCGGCTCCGCCGTCGCCGCCGAACCTCTCGTGCTTGATGTTTGGCCCGGCAGACCACCGGGACTGATCGGCGACATCGGTCCGGAGAAAATCCAGACGCCGCCCGGCGGGCGCGCTGTCAGCGAAAAGACCGTCATGCGCCTCACCAACGTCTCGCGCCCGACGCTGACGGTTTACCGGCCCGCGAAAGACAAGGACACCGGCGCGGCGGTGCTCGTCAGTCCCGGCGGCGGCTACAATATCCTCGCGTGGGACTTGGAGGGCACGGAAGTCGCCGCGTGGCTCAACTCCATCGGCGTCACCGGCTTCGTCCTCAAATACCGCGTGCCGCGCCCGCCCGACCTGCCCAAGGGCGAGGAGCCGGTCCAGCCGTTGATGGACGCCCAGCGCGCGCTGAGCCTCGTGCGCAGCAAGGCCGCCGAGTGGGGCCTCGATCCGCACCGCATCGGTGCCCTCGGTTTCTCCGCCGGCGGCCATCTGACCGCCGCGCTCGCGACCAACTTTGACCAGCGGGCCTACGAGCCGCTCGACGACGTGGACAAGGTCAGTTGTCGGCCCGACTTCGCCGCGCTGGTCTATCCCGCCTACCTCGTGGACAAGGCCAACCCATCGCAGCTTTCGCCAAAGATTCGCGTCAACGCGCAAACGCCGCCGATGTTCATTGTGGCCGCGGCCGATGACAAGGGCTACGTCGTCAACAGCCCTTACATGTGGCTGGCGTTAAAGGCGGCCGGCGTGCCCGCCGAACTGCACGTCTATGAAACCGGCGGCCACGGCTTCGGCCTGCGCCCCAGCGACAAACCCAGCTCCACCTGGCCGCAACGCTGCGCCGAGTGGATGCGGGCGCGCGGGCTGTTGAAGGCGAAGTGATGGGGATAACGGCGAGGCTCCCAGCTTCGGACTCCAAACTCCAAGCCTCCGAAGGGCGGTAAGACGGGCGGCTCTGCCGATACGGGTGAACCGTTGACTCTTCTGTTTCGCAGCGGGGCGTAGCCGCAACGCAAGGGACGCAACCGCCACGTGCAAGCCGGAGGTGGAGCGCGTTCTCCGAACGCGCTAACCGTCATGGCGTGAGAACCCGATCGCGTTCGGAGAACACGATCCGCCTCTGCTCAGAGCTGTGGCGCAAAGAAGCTGCGGGTCTGTGTCGGCGGCTGCGCTATTGGAGTTGGGAGTTGCCGCGCGTCAATCCGGCAGCTTGTAGCTGTAGAGATGCGAGCCGTTGGCGAAGTAGATGCGGCCGTCGAGGTAATCGCCACCTGTGGCAAGACGCACGGGAGATGGCGCGATCAGCTTGATCTGGAACGTGCGCGGTTCGACGCGGGCGATGCCTTTGGTGAACAGGACGTATATTTCCTCCTTCGGGCCGCGCACGAAAACACGCGGCCCTTGCTGGGAAACGGTCGGGCCGAACTCTTTCCCGGTGAGTTGTTCGTGGATCACCTTGCGCGCGGCCGGATCGAAGACGAAAAAACGGTGCGGCTCGGCGAAGCCATAGACGAGTCCGCCGGACGCGGCGCACAGGTCGGTGTAGCCCTGCGCGCCGGGAAAGACGGCCTGCTGCCATTCGACCTGCTTGGTGGCCATGTCCATGATGTAGAGCGCGGCTTCCTTGGCCTTGCGCTCGCCGCCGGTGCCGGCGCTGGTGGTGGTGCCGCCGAGTAGCTCGCCGTTCGGCAACGGCGCAAGACTCATGGTCGAGTGTTGTGGGATGATCTGCTCGTGCGTCAACACCGTGCTGGTGCGCGTCTGGCGGTCCCAGAACAACAGCCCGCCGCCCGTGAGTCCATAGCCGGGCGTGCCGGCCATCACGAGTGTCTTGCCGTCGGGATGCGCCAGCAGGTCGTGCGGGCGGTTGATGGTCGGATGGCACTCAGTCAGATAGAGCGGGTTGCAGCCGGTCTTGCCTTTCACGGTGCCCGCCCACGGGCGCGCCGGGTCCCATTCGAGCAGGAACCCGTGGCCGTAGCCGCCGATGAAGAAACGGTCGCCCTGCCGCGCCACGGTGTTCCACTGGCCGTAAGCCTCACGGTTGATGCACTCGTCCTTGCGCGGGTCGTAGCTGAAGAATCGCATCGGGAACGCCGTGCCGCCGCAGATGGTGCCGTCGGGCGCGGTCGCCGCGCCGACGATGTAGGCACCCTCGCTCCGGTAGTCGAAGCTGAACGCCTTGGCCTGCCTGGTCTTCGGGTCTTCGACGGCGAACTTGCGGTTGACAAGGTCGTAAGTCTTGATGCGCCTGCCGTCGGGAAACACTGCGTGGAACAAACCTTGGCTGCCGGTGATGCAAGGCTTCGGTCGTTGCTTGTGGTGCTTGCCCACGGGCGTGGCTTTGCCTTTGTAGAGCATCAGCCAGTTGTCCGATTTTCCGGGAACCGCGGCACCGTAAACCTTGCCGTCCATGTCGCGATACACGGGAGTGTAGCCGTGAACGCGCTGTTCTTCCGGTATTAGAGGCGTTGCCTTGCCCGTCTGCGGGTCAAACGCGACGATCTGTCCGCGCGTCGAGCCGATGCCGAGATAGACCCAGCCTGCGTCGTCCACCGCGACGGCGCGCGGGTATTGCGCCCAGTTCTCCTTGTTGAGATAGCCGTGGTCCTTGAACTCGCGCGTCTTCGGGTTGAACGAGACCAACCCGCTATTGGGATAGGTCGCCGACCAAATGACGCCGTTGTCGTCCTCGGTCATGCTCATCGCCATTTGCGGCTTGGTCTTTTGGCAGAACGTGAACGCGCGCTTGGCCGAGTCGAACTCGACGAAGTGCCTGTTGAAGTGCGTGTAGAACTTGTTGGCGCTCGACAGGATGGACGAGAACGGATGATCGCCCGGCGGGAACGGCATCGGATGCTCCTCGGCTCTGGCCGCCTCGACATCAATCAGCAGCAGCTCGTAGCCGCCGCGATGGTCGTTGAGCCACGACAGGACGATGTTGCGCCCCTCGCCATCCACCGTGGCGACGGTGCCGCGATGGTGGCTGATCGGCGCGGCCGCGCCGTGGTCGCTGAACCCGTTGCCAAGGGCCCTGCTCGCCGCGCAGGCCGGATGCGCGGCGAGAAAAAGGGCGGGCAGACACACGGCCAACAAGCACAACGCTACCGTTCGTTTCATGGTTCCTGTCCTCGCAGTCGGATGCAGACTCCGTTTAGCCGAACGGAGAGGTGTAGTCCATCCTGCTTTTGTGTGAGGTCGCGACGCAGCCGCGTCAACGCCGTGACGCGGAAAACTTCACAGCGTCGCGACCTTTACGTCGAGGATGTCTTTTTCGGCGAGCGCGGCCTGGATCAGCTCGACGGGCGGCTCGCTGTCGAGGTTGAGGATGGTCAACGCTTTGCCGCCCTGTTTGTCGCGGCCCAAGCTCATGCTGGCGATGTTGACACCGTGTTTGCCCATGATGGTGCCGATCCAGCCCACGATTCCGGGGCGGTCCTTGTTCCGCATGATGAAGAGCACGCCGCTCGGCACGGCTTCCACCGGCGTGTCGTTGAGCCGCACTATGCGCGGGTTGTTGACCGAGCCGTAGAACGTCCCGCTGACACTCGCTCGCTCGTCGCCGGCGCGCGATTCGAGGGTGATCAGTTCCGCGTAGTCGCTCGGCGCGCTGGATCGCGTCTCCTCGGTGCGCACGCCGATGGTGTTGGCGATGATCGGGGCGCTGACGAAGTTGACCTCGCGTCCTTCGGCGCTGCGCAGGAAGCCCACCAGCGCCGAGCGCGTGATCGGGTTGGTGTCCAGCTCGGCGACGCGCCCGGCGTAGTGGACGATCAACCGCTCGCAGCGGCGCGGGCCGGTTTGCGCGAGCAGACAGCCGAGCTTTTCGGCGAAGCTGATGTAGGGGCGCAACAGCGAAAGCGTCTTGGCGTCGAGGCTGGGCATGTTCACCGCGTTGCGGATGCTGCCGCCGGTCAGCGCCTCGATCACCGCGTGGGCGATCTCGATGCCGACGCTCTCCTGGGCTTCGATCGTGCTCGCGCCGAGGTGCGGCGTGGTGATCACGTTGGGCAGTTGCAGCAACGGCGAGGTTGGCGGCAGCGGCTCGGTCTCAAACACGTCGAGCGCCGCCCCGGCGACCTTGCCGGACTTGATCGCCTCGACCAGGTCCATCTCCGCGACAAGGCCGCCGCGGGCGCAGTTGATGATGCGCACGCCGGGCTTCATCAGGTCGAACGCGGCCTTGTTGATCAACCCGCGCGTCTGCTCGGTCATCGGCGTATGGATGGTGATGAAATCCGACTGGGCGAAAAGTTCCTTCAGTTCGACCATCTCGACCTGCAACGCCTTGGCGCGCGCGAGCGTCAGGTAGGGGTCGTAGGCCAGCACGCGCATGCCGAAGGCGACGGCGCGCCGCGCGACCTCGCCACCGATGCGGCCCGTGCCGATAATGCCGAGGGTTTTGTTGTATAGCTCAACGCCCGAATACGATTTGCGGTCCCACTTGCCCGCGTGCAGCGTGCTGTGCGCCTGCGGGATGTTGCGGGCCAGCGCCATCATCATCGAGAAGGTGTGCTCGGCGGTGGAGATGGTGTTGCCGCCGGGCGTGTTCATGACGATGACGCCACGTTCGGTGGCGGCCTCCACGTCCACGTTGTCCACGCCGACGCCGGCGCGGCCCACGACGCGCAGTTTCTTGGCCGCCTCGATGACGGGCCGCGTGACCTTGGTTTCGCTGCGCACCACCAACGCCTCGGCGTCGGCCACGGCCGCGAGCAGTTCCTCGCCCTTCAGACCCAGGCGCTCCTCCACTTCGACGCCCCTGGCTTGGCGCAGCACGTCAATGCCACGGCGCGAAATCGGGTCGCAGATCAGCACTTTCATAAGGCGGCGCAGTCTAGTGTGTCGTTCCGGAAGTTCAAAGGCCAAAGTTGGAGCCGGCTGGCCGACGCAATGAAGGACGAATTGGTCGCGTTCGGAAAACGCGATCCTCCTGCACGAGCCGGCAAGGCGGTCTTGCAGCGGCCCCACTCACTTCTGCGCGACGCAGTAGAGATGGGTGTCGGTGCGAATGTAAAGGGCGTTGCCGACGGCGGCGGGGCTGGCGAAGACGGCGCCGTCGAGCTTGTTCTCGACGAGTTTTTCCAATTCCTTGCCCGGCTTGAGCACGGTGGTCTCGGCTTTTTGGTTGATGATATAAATCCGGCCGTCGGCGTAGAGCGGGGAGGCGCCGCAGGGGCCGCCGGTGGCGCGCTGGCCGAGTTCCACGCCGGCGAGCGCGTCGTAGCAGGTAACGATGCCCTGATCGGAGAGGGTATAAATCTCGCGGCCTACGAGCAGCGGCGAGGGCATCATGGGAATCTGCGAGGCGGCCTTCCATGCCACGTGCGTGTCGGTAACATCACCTTGGCCGTCGGGACGGACGGCCCAGAGCTGGCGGGTCATGCCGGTGCAGCAGTAGACCAAACCGTGCCCGATCACCGGGCGCGGCGCCACGGAGAAACCGGTGCCGTGCTTGACGCGCCAGAGTTCGCGGCCGGGCGCCGGGTCCAGCGACACAAACCAGTGCGCGCAGACCATGACGACCTGGGCGCGGCCGCCTGACTCGACGAAAACCGGGGTGCTGAACGATTTCTTCAGGTTGCCGATATGGGCCACGATCGGCGGGCGATCGGTTCGCCAAACGGGCTTGCCGGTGTGTTTGTCGAGCGCGGCGACGTATTGTTCGTCGCGGCCGTCGCGCATGAGGATGAGCAGGTCTTTGTAGATGACGGGCGAGCTGCCGGGGCCGACTTGATGATCCACCTTGAGCTGGCGCTGCCACAGCACCTTGCCCGTCGCGGCGTCGAGACAGGCTGTGCCGAACGCGCCAAAGTCGCAGTAAAGCTTGCCCGGCTCCGCGACAGGCGTGGGCGTGGCGTAGCTGTTGAGTTGGTGGACGGGCTGGGGATGGTCGGATCGAAACAGCGTCACATGGTAAAGCTGCTTGCCCGTCGCGCGGTCGAGGCAGACGACCCCCTGCTCGACGTGGTCCACGATGGTCGAGGGGTCGGGGCCAACCCTCTCATTGCGCGGGTTGGTCTCGATGGCGGTTGTCAGCCAGATGCGGTCGCCAAGGATCACCGGCGAGGAACGGCCGCGGCCGGGAATCGCTGTCTTCCAGACCACGTTGCTCGTTTCGCTCCATGTCAGCGGCAGGTTCTTCGCGTCGGAGATTCCGTCGCCGTTCGGCCCGCGAAACTG
>JAOACV010000011.1:352-14922 GCA_026417675.1 Verrucomicrobiia bacterium | reverse complement strand
GGCCAACGTCCATGCCAACATCGCGCCGCCCATCTCTCGCGAGACGAACCACAGCGTAGGGGACAACGCGAGCAGCAAGCCGAAGATCAACGCGCGCGTTCGTCCAAGCTGCCAGCGCAGCGCCGCGGGCAGCATCCAGTTGGTGACCGTGTTGAAAATCCAAAGCAAGACGCCAACCGAGGCCACCAGCGGGACGGCGACCATCAGCCCGGCAAGGAAGGACTTTCGCAAATGGGTGAATAGCGCAGACATGGCCGCGTATCGTAGGGCTTGGGGAAGTGGTGTCAACATCGCTCCCGCCATTCACTCCCGTTTGGTGGGCTTCTTGGACTTTTCGATTTCCGCCAGATACGTCTCGGTGCCGCTTTCCAGATCGAGCGGCTGCGCGACCGTGAAGACACACTTGTGCTGATGCATTAGCTTGACGTAATGGCCGCGCAGTTTAGTTCTGCCGCTCATGCCATAGCCCAAACGAGCTATGCCGCTGTGAGTAATCGCGTCGGAACGGGGCCTCGATCTCAAAGGGGAGCAACTCGACGCGATCTTCGCTGCCAGCGATGTATTGGCCTTGAGTGCTTCTTGCGCGGGGCATCCAGCTTAAACGACTCGCCGGATTCATGCACGGTGAGATGCGGAAATGTTTGCGCGCCTGCCGGTCGCGCCACGCAGTTGGATGTTGCTCTTGCGCTTGGCCACAAGCCGGGCTTTGCGGCGCTTGATTTCCCGGTTCACCTCGTGACGGGCCTTAAGCCATGCGCCGAGGGGTGTGTGGTCGCGGCCGCAAGCAAAAAGGTCCTTTCCCGGCACGGCGAGCCGAACATAAATCCAGTAACTTGGCGCCATGTCGCTTTGGCGCTCCACTACCACCAAGGCGCTGGTAACAGGAAGGGCCTCTGCCAGCTCGGCGATTTGTTCCTTGAGGAAATAGCGAAGCTCTTTGCGGCCATTCATGCCGCGGAATCTCGTTTCGATCTTCATGGTCTTTTGGGATTGGATCTCGGTGAGTTGGCTGACGGGATGGTTACCCGGTTGGTTACACGACGGCTTTCATGCGGCTTTGCGCGTCGCCGCACCGATCTCTCGCTTCGGAGGAGCACCCGTGGTGTTTCGGGACGTAAAATCCTCGCGCGGGAGTATCCACGCCAACAAGCCTACGGTGACGAAAAACAGCAGGGTGATCAAGACCGTCAGCAGCAGGCTCGATGGCTGGCCGCCAGCGGAGGGCATCCAGCGGGTGACCGCCTGCGTGAGGAGCACGAAGCCAATGGCACCCAAGGTCAGGCCCGCCCCAATGCGGCGGCGGAAACCGAAAAGTCCTAGAGTGCCCCACAAGAGACAGAAGAACCCGGCCACGCAGCAGAACCCAAAAGCCCGCGCAGTGGTCTCCGGCTCGATATACGAAGGAACGGCAGCCAGGATTATCAACAGTCCTGCATAGGCCATCAACGCGAGAGAATGCCTCGTATTCATCGTGCAAGTAACGCGGTTTGCGTTAATGAATCGGCTTGCGCCCAAACCTTTGCCCACGGGGCGCACGCGACTCTCGCTGCCACGCCTTCCAAGCCATACTGGCTGCCGCAAGCAAGCAGGACAGCCAAGGAGCCGGTCAAGACCGGACAGACCTCAACGCTTAGGGGGAGCGAGACGGAATGAAATCTCAGCAGAATGCTGGCTTTCCGGAACATGCTTGACGCATCCGATGTGTCATTGCAAACGCTGCAATTGTTTTCATCGGATGGCGGCCCGACCATCCTACGGCCTCTGAGGGCTACGGCGCCTCAGACCCTTTATACACGCGCCGATTGATCGCCACGCGTGTGCGGGCACACTATCCACCTCCGGCGTGTGTGCGTCAAGACGCAATGCCGGACAAATGGAAAGACGTTGCCGTCATTGTGACCGAGCAAACCTCCTTCGCACAGTTCGCGTGAATCCAAGATGGTCGGGGCGCCGGGATTTGAACCCGGGACCTCCTGCGCCCAAGGCAGGCGCGCTACCAAGCTGCGCTACGCCCCGACAGGGAATCGCGAATCGGCAAAAGACTACCGGCTGCGGCGGTGACTGTAAAGACGTTGAGCATCGAACACCGGCGCGGTGGCGCAACCTTCTCGTGTGACCGGGAGAGGGATGCCAAGTCCCGTGGCTTTCTTCTTGATGCCACTCTCATCCCATCGCCGACCAGAGCCACAGGCAAAACACTTCGCGTTTCCTGCGGATTCGTGGTTTACAAACGGGCGGGTTGTGTTGAAAACTGAGCCGGTGTTCATGCAACGACGATCATTCCTGCAACTCATGGCTGGCGGCGCGTTGGCCACCGGGTTGAACCTTGGAATCGGTGCCTCGGCGAACGGGGGTGGCAAAGTGGCAGTCAAGGCGGTCGCGCCGAGGCGGCCGAAGCGGTTTGGCGACGGTCGTGATTGGTTTTTCGAAAAGCGGTTCGGGATGTTCGTGCATTGGGGCCTGTATGCGATTCACGGGTTCCATGAGCAAGAGCAGTGGCGCGCCCGCGTGCCGCGCGCCGAGTTCGTGAAGCTGGCGCGGCGGTGGAACCCGGTGAAGTTCAAACCGGACGCATGGCTCGATCTGATGCAGGAAACAGGCATGAGATACATCTGCTTGGCGACGAAGCATCACGACGGGTTTTGCCTGTGGGACACCAAGCAGACGGCGTTCAAGACGATGAACACGCCCTACGGACGCGACATCGTCAAGCTACTCGCCGACGCGTGTCACCGTCGCGGCGTGCCGCTCTGCCTTTATTACTCCATCGCGGACTGGAACCACCCTCATTATCCGAACCAAGGCCGGCATCACGAGCTGCCGCCGCAGCCGCAGGACCAGCCGGACTGGAACAAGTATCTCGATTTCCTCCGGGCGCAGGTGCGCGAGCTATGCACCAACTATGGCGAGGTTCACGGGTTCTGGTGGGACATGAACGTGCGCAAGCACGTGGACCGCTCGATCAACGACATGATCCGCAAGCTCCAGCCGAAGGCCGTCATCAACAACCGCGGGTTCGACGAGGGCGACTTCGGCACGCCGAAGCGCGATTACGACAGCGGCGCGGCCGAGGCGCAAGGGTTTGACCGTCCGACTGAGGCCTGCCAGTCGGTCGGCATGGAAAGCTGGGGCTATCGCAAGGACGAGGACTACTACAGCGACCGGCACCTGATGCGGAGCATTGACCGCTATCTGGCCCGCGACGCGAACTACCCGCTCAATGTCGGTCCAACGGCGGAGGGAACCATCCCCGAACCGGCGGCGGCGATCCTTAAGCGCATCGGCAAATGGTATGGCGCGGTGAAAGAGTCGCTCGAAGGCGTCGAGCCGGCGTCGCATCTGACCTCCAACCGCAACGTCCTGCTCACGCGCCGCGACCGGACGCTCTATGTGCATCTGCACAAGGACCCCGTGGGCGACGCGGTGAAGCTCAAGCCGATCAACGTTGCGCCCAAGAGCGCGGTGCTGCTCAACGACGGTCGCAAGGTGGAGTGGGCCTTAAACATGGTGCCGAGCGATCATGTGGAGCAGAAAGCCTATTTGCGCTTGCGTCGCCTGCCGGCGAACGAGATGGCCAACACGGTGTTGGTCGTGAGGTTGGAATTCGACCGACCGTTGGAGGAAATCGCCCAACCCGCGTCGAACGCGGATGGCGTAACCGACTGGCAGAAGTGAGATGCGTTGTCCCGTGAAACCCCATGCACCACGCAGGCGCCGCCCGGATCCGCCGCCCGAAAACGAACAAGGAGAAAGACCAAGGCCCACCAACGGTGCAGTGAAAAGAACCTGGGAGAAGTGACCCAATGCGCGCGCAACCAATTGCCATCGCCGGCGTCGCCCTGTTGCTGTGTATGCCCGCATTTTCGGCCGGGCCACTCAATCTGCCGCCGAAAGAAAAGTTTCACCTTTTCTTGCTCATCGGTCAGTCCAACATGGCCGGGCGCGGTGTCATCGGGGAGAAAGACCGAACGCCGCATCCGAGGGTTCTCATGCTTAACAAGGCCGGGGAGTGGACGCCCGCAGTGGAACCGTTGCACTTCGACAAACCCGCCGCGGGGACCGGTCTCGGCAAAACGTTCGGCGTGCTGATTGCCGAAGCCACCCCCGGCATTGTCGTGGGCCTCATCCCGTGCGCGGTGGGCGGCTCGCCGATTGATAGCTGGCGGCCCGGCGAGTTTTATCCGCCAACCAAGAGCCATCCGTGGGACGACGCCATCCGTCGCGCGAAGCTCGCGCTGAAGGCCGGCGTGCTCAAAGGCATCCTCTGGCATCAAGGAGAGTCGGATTCAACGGAAAAGCTCGCCCCATCCTACGAGGCGAAGCTGCACGATCTCATCGCCCGCCTGCGCCGGGAACTCGACGCGCCGGAGGTTCCCTTCATCGCCGGCCAGATGGGCCAGTTCCCCGACCGGCCTTGGGACGATGCCCACAGGCGGGTGGACAAGGCGCATCGCGACCTTCCCGCCAAAGTGCCGCGGACGGCCTTTGTCAGTTCCGCCGGCTTGAAACACCGAGGAGACAAGGTCCACTTCGACAGCGATTCTTACCGCGAACTCGGAAGACGTTACGCCGAGGCTTTCAAGAGACTCACCGCACAATGAACGCCATGAAACTGATCGCACTGTGGGTCGTCGGACTGGGCCTTGTGGCGAGCCGCAGTCTCGGCGCGACCGCCGCTACGAACTACCTCTGGAAGGCAGGCGTCGCTTCCGCCGTCATCACGCCGCAGACGAACATGTGGATGGCGGGCTATGCCGCCCGCAAATCGCCTTCACACGGAACGGCTCAAGACCTTTTTGCCAAGGCGCTGGCACTGGAGGACGAGGAGGGCACGCGGCTGGTGATTATCACGATGGACCTCATCGGCGTGAGGCCGTGGCTGCGCCAGTTCGTCGAGAAGCACGCCGCCGAGCGCCACAAGCTGCCGCCGGAGCGCCTGCTGATGAACGCCTCGCACACCCATTGCGGGCCGGAGTATCGCGAGATCAAGGAAGGCGAAAACGCCGCCGGCCACTACACGGCGTTTCTGCAGGAACGGCTGGCGCGCATTATTGACGAAGCGGTCGGCAGGCTCGCCCCCGCGCAGCTCAGCCAGGCCCGCGCGCGTTGCGGCTTCGCGATGAACCGCCGCCGCAACTACCAGTTGCCGGCGACAGACCCGAACGCCAAAAAAGCGCCGAACCCCGACGGCCCGGTGGACCACAACGTGCCGGTGCTCATGGTGCAATCGCCGGGCACGAACCTTTGCGCCGTGCTCTTCAGCTACGCCTGCCACAATACCACGCTCAGTTCGGTCTCGATGACCAACAACATCCCGCGCTACGAGTTCAACGGCGACTACGCCGGCTTTGCGCAGGAGACGCTGCAAAACGGCCGGGCGGGACTGACGGCGATGTTCATGGCAGGCTGCGGCGCCGACCAGAATCCCTACCCGCGACATTACATGGTGCCCTACGTCAGGCCGCTGGAGTTCGCGCAGCATCACGGCCGCACGCTGGCCTACGCGGTCGAAGCCGCGATGGCGGCGCACGTGCGTCCGGTGCGCGGGCCGATCCGGGCCGCGCTCGAACACGTCACGCTGGAGCGCGTGCAGAAAGACCCGAAAAGGCCCGTTCCGGCCCGCAACTATCCGGTGCAGGTCATCCGCTTCGGCGACGACCTGACGCTGGTGGCGCTTGGCGCCGAGGTGGTGGTGGACTACTCGCTGCGGTTGAAGCGCGAGCTGGCCGGCAAAGGCGTCGTTTGGGTCGCCGGTTACTCCAACGACTACGGCGGCTACATCCCCAGCCTGCGCGTGTTGAAAGAGGGCGGCTACGAGGCGCCCGATTACAAGCCCGACATCGAGGAGCGCATCGTCAGCAAGGTCCGCGAACTTGAGAGCCGGTTGCGCGCGCGTTGAACGCGCCCGAAATCCTGTCAGCGCGTCCTGGGTAACGGCATGTCCTCATGAGACTGGCAGCGTCGGTTCACTCAGTTCTGCGAATCGTGGTGGCGCTGGCTCTCGTGGCCGGCGCGGTCGCAGCAGGGTTGTTTTACATGTGTCGCTGGTGCGGTTCCGGAGGTGGAGGTGGCGCGATGAATGTGAACGTAGAGGAACTGAAACAAGCGCGGGAGCGTCTCGCGGCCCATGTGCGCGTGTTGGCCGGAGACATCGGAGAGCGCAACATCTATCGGCCGCGCGCGTATCAACAGGCCGCCGATTACATTGCGCGTGTCCTGCGCGAGGGCGGCTATGAGGTCCAGTGGCAACGCTACGAGGTTCAGCGGATTTCTTGCGCCAACCTGATCGTGGAGCGTTCGGGGCAACGATGGCCGGATCAAATCGTCGTTGTGGGCGCGCACTACGACTCGGTTTATGGCTCGCCGGGCGCCAACGACAACGGCAGCGGTGTGGCGGCCCTGCTGGAGCTGGCGCGACGATTCGCCAGCCGGCAGCTCGCGCGCACGCTCCGTTTCGTGGCATTCGCCAACGAAGAACCGCCGTTCTTTCCCGGCGAGCAGATGGGCAGCCGCGTCTATGCGAAAGCCTGCCGCGCGCGCGGCGAGAACCTGCGCATGATGATTTCGTTGGAGACCATTGGCTGGTTCAGCGACCGTCCGGGCAGCCAAAAGTATCCGCCGCTCTTCAGTTTTTTCTACCCCGACTGCGGCAACTTCATCGCTTTCGTGGGCAACATGTCGTCGCGCGCGCTGATGGGCCGCGCCGCGCGCGTGTTCCGCTCGCACTGCGACGTGCCGCTGGAAACCTGTGCGACGTTCGCGTTCGTGCCTGGCGTGGACTGGTCCGACCACGGTTCCTTCTGGCGCCATGGCTACCGCGCTTTCATGATCACCGACACCGCTCCGTATCGTTACCCCCACTACCACGAACCCACCGACACGGCTGATAAAGTGAACTACGAGATGTTGGCGCGCGTGGCGTCGGGCGTCGAGGCGGTGGTGCGGGAATTGGCGAACGGGAGGGAATAGAAAAAAACGCGCACAGGTAATGGGCTGGCGGATCCGTTCACCGGCGATGACTCCGAGACGCGCCTTGGGGGACGCCCCGAAAAGCCTATCCCTTGCAGCGTCGCGAGCGCCGGCGCGAATCGCTTGCGTTGCCATCGCCTACGGTGTAACCTGCGCCCGTCCGGCTGTAAACTGAACCGAGCCGGATCAATCATTTGTTCGCCGACACACACCATGAAAAACAACCTTGCGCTCCCACCCTCTGCATTGCGTTTTCTTGTTTTCGTTGCTTTGGGCGGAGCCGTGTCTGCCAACGCTCCGTGCGCCGTTGCCGCGAACTGGCCGGCGTGGCGCGGCGGCGCGGCGGGCAGCGGCATCACAACGGAGAGCAATCTGCCATTGAAATGGAGCGATACGGAGAACATCCGCTGGCGGGTCAAGCTGCCCGAACGCGGCAACGCCACGCCTGTGGTGTGGGGCGAGCGGGTGTTCATCACGCAGGCGATCGAGGCGGAGCATCGGCGCACGTTGATGTGTTTCCATCGCGCCGACGGACGGCTGTTGTGGCAGAAGGGCGTGGTCTATGCCGAGCCGGAGCGCACGCACCAAAGCAATCCCTACTGCTCGGCGTCGCCGGTCACGGACGGCGAGCGCGTGATTACCAGCTTTGGCTCCGCCGGGCTTGTTTGCTACGACATGAACGGCAACGAATTGTGGCGGAGGGACCTCGGCAAACTCGATCACATATGGGGCAACGCTTCTTCGCCGGTGATCTACAAGAACCTTTGCATCCACTACCACGGTCCAGCCAAGGGCGCGTTCCTGACCGCGCTCGACAAAAAAACCGGCCGGACGCTTTGGAAGTTCGACGAACCGGAATGGGACGCCACGGGCCGCACGGACGGCTTCGCAGGCCGGACCAACGGCGTGGTGGGCACGTGGAGCACGCCCATCGTCGTGCGCGCAGGCCACCGCGACGAGCTCGTCTTGAGCTTCCCGATGGAGACAATAGCGTTCGATCCGGCGACCGGCCGCGTGTTGTGGCGCTGCGGCGGGTTGAATCCGCTGGTCTATAACTCGGCGATCTTCGGCGAAGGCGTCGTGGTCGCGATGGGCGGCTACCACGGCAACTCGCTCGCCGTCAAGGCCGGCGGCGAAGGCGACGTGACCGCCACGCGGCGGCTGTGGCACCAAGTGCGCGCCAAAGGCGGCATCGGCTCCGGCGTCATCAAGGATGGCCGCATCTACTTTCCAGCAGGCCAGGTCTGCTGCCTCGAACTGGCCACCGGCAAGACCGTATGGGAGGAAAGAATCCGAGGCACCAAAGGCGGCAGTTGGTCGTCCATGCTGCTGGCCGGCGATCGCATCTACCTGCCGCTGCAATCCGGCGACATTGTGGTCGTCAAGGCCGGCCCGAAATTTGAGCTGCTCGCCGTGAACTCGTTGAAGGAGCCGACCAACTCCTCGCTCGCGGCATCCAACGGAGAGTTGTTTTTCCGCACCCAGCAGACGCTGTGGTGCATCAGCGCCCGCAAGCCTGCGCCGGCGCGTTGAGCCGCGCAAGGAACAGCGTGCTGAGGGAAAAGGTTGCGGCGGGCACGGCTGCGACTCCTCAGAGACCATAGCCCCGGTCCCGTCGCACATCAGGCCTTGGGATTCACTTCGTCCCGACGCAATACAGCGCCTTCTCGGTGCGAAGGTAAATCCTGCCGTCCACAATCGCCGGCGTGGCCATCGTGCGCTCGCCCATGACGGGCGTCCCAAGAACCTTGAACGCCGGGGACGCGGCGAACACTGTGAACGCGCCGTCTTTTTCGTTGGCGACATAAATCTTGCCGTCGGCATGGACGGGCGAGGCGTAGTAATTGCCCTTGGCTGGCAGCAGTTCTTTCCACATCACCTTGCCTGTGCGGGCCTCGAAGCAGGTCGCCATGCCGCCGTTCTTCACGACGAACAAATAATCGCCCACGAGCAACGGCGACGGCACGTAGGGCGCCTGGCCGAAGTTCCGCCAAGCCACGTGCGAGCCGGTGATGTCGCCGCGACCGCCGGGCTTGATGGCCATCACGACGCTGCCGCCGGGGCCGTTGGCGGCGACGAAAAGCAGGCCGTGGCCGGCCACGGGTGTCGGGTTGACGAACTTGGTCATGCCACCGCAGCGCCAGAGTTCCCTGCCGGTGTCGGGGTCGTAGGCGACGACGTGCTCGGCGCCGTTGATGATGAGGTGCCGCTGGCCGCCAACGTCCCAAAGCATCGGCGTGGCGTAGGTGCGCTGGGGCGGCCGGTTGGTCTTCCATTTCTGCCGGCCGGTGCGTTTGTCCAGCGCGAGCACGAACGCTTGGTCGTCGTTGTTGAGATTCAGAATCAACGAGCCGCCGTAGAGCACGGGCGAACTGCCCGACGCGCCCCATTTGTTCTCAAACGGGCCGAGCGGTTTCTCCCACGCGAGGTTGCCGGCGAGGTCGTAGCACAGCACGCCGTAGGAGCCGAAATAGACCCACACATGCTCGCCGTCGGTGACGGGGCTGGAAGCGGCGGGGTTGCTGGTTTGATGCACAGTCTCGATGGCGGACGCGGGACATTTCTTTTCCCAGAGAACCTTGCCGTCGGCGCGGTTCAGGCAGACCGTCCACAACTCGCCTCGCTGCGGCACGCCGCCCAACAGACGCTCGCGCAGACTGCGCGGTTGTGTCGCCAACGGCAGAGCCGCGCCTTTGAATACGGTCAGCAAAATCCAGTCGCCCCAGATCACCGGCGACGAATGCCCGCTGCCCAGCTCGGCGCGCCAGAGGACGTTTTCCGCGCGGCTCCAGGTGGCCGGGACGTTTTTCGACGATGACAACCCCGCGCCATTGGGGCCCCGAAATTGCGGCCAGACCTCGGTGGGATCCCGTGACGGTCCGGCCAAGGTTGTCGCTGCTGCAAGGGTCGGGAGCACGAAGGCAAGGATGAATGCGTTTCTCATGGAAAACCTAGCAACTTCGCGCCGCCACTGCGGCCAGTTGGTCCATCGGCGACATGGCGCGCACCTGCTGGACGACCTCGATAACGCATCGCGCGGCGTAGTCTATCTCTTCCTCGGTCGTGAAGCGGCCGAGGCCAAAGCGGATGGAGCAATGAGCGAGCGAGCGTTTCACGCCCATGGCCCGCAGGACGTGGGACGGCTCCACGCTCGCGGTGGCGCATGCGGACGCGGATGAAACAGCAACATCTTTCAACATGGCCATCACGGTCTCGGCCTGCGCGCCGGCAAAACTGAGGTTGAGGTTTCCCGGCAATCGTTCCGTCGGGTGACCATGCAGCGTGACACCATCCAGTCCGGCGGCGAGCGCCTGATGCAGCCGGTCGCGCAATCGTCGCACGCGGTCGCTTTCCGCGGCCATCTCCTGGCGACACAGCTCGCAGGCCGCGCCGAAGCCGACGATAGCGGGGACGTTGAGCGTGCCGGAACGCAACCCGAACTCGTGCCCGCCGCCGTCCATCTGCGGCGCGATTTCGATGCCGTGCCGGACGTAGAGCGCGCCGATTCCCTTCGGGCCACACATCTTGGGGGCGCTGAAGGAGAGAAGGTCCACGCCCATCGCTTGGACATTCATCGGCACTTTGCCGACGGCCTGGGTCGCGTCGGTGTGAAACACCGCGCCGCGCTCGCGAGCGATGCGGGCGATCTGCGCCAGCAGCGCGAGGGTGCCGACCTCGTTGTTGGCGGCCATAACGCTGACCAGCAACGTGCGGTTGGTGATCGCTGCGTGCAGACCATCGAGAGCAATCATTCCATTCGGGTCCACGGGCAGGTAGGTGACGCGGAAACCTTCCTTTTGGAGCCGCCGACAGGTGTCGAGCACCGCGCGATGTTCGGTCGCCACGGTGACGATGTGGTCGCCCCGGCTGCGGTGGGCCGATGCGACGCCCTTGAGGGCGAGATTGACCGACTCGGTCGCGCCGCTGGTGAAGACGATCTCCTCTGGCGACCGCGCCCCGATGATCTCGGCCACCTGCGCGCGTGCTGCGTCCCCTGCTGCCGCCGAGCGCCAGCCGAACACATGCGTGCGACTGGCTGCATTGCCGAACTCCTCGCTGAAAAACGGCAGCATCGCCGCGAGCACGCGCGGGTCCACCGGCGTTGTGGCATGGTAATCGAGATAGACAGGCAGTCTCATCGGACAAGCGGGGCGAACTTACGGCGGCGCGACGGCGGCGGCAAACGGTTTCCGCGCGCTCGTCATCGGGCGGGTTTGCTTTCTCCAGGCGAGGCGGCGGGCGGGATCGCGGGCGTTCCGTGGCCTTGGCTGACCCATCGTTTCCGGTCGCAGAGCAGAACCATGTGCACGCCCCCGACGACTTTTTCGACGTCGAGCGTGCGGTAGATGTCCCATTCCAAGGCGGCGAGATTCATGCCGACGACGAGATGACCAACCCGCAACGGGAAATGAGCGGGGAAATGCAGAAAGCCCAGGATCGAGGCCCACGGCGCCCATTCGCCCAAGGTGACTTCCGTGAGGTAGCGGCCGTTCAAAGTGACCGGCGTGGCCAGCAGGGCCGAGATGTGCTGGTGGTAATCGTTGATTCGGTAAAACTCCGCGGGTCTGAACGGCAGCCAGATGCAACGACGATCCCCATACCACGCCACGGCCCAAGGCAGGTCGCTGGTCATAAATTCGTGCGGCTCCAGATAGCTGGCGATGCGGTGAATCGTCGGCGGATGATAAGGCGGATAAGCGAACCGGCCGGGGGGTGTTGCCCCCAGCCGCAGCAACAGCGGCAGCGCGGCCGCTACGGTTGCGAGCAGGACGAGACCGCGACGCTTGAGCTTCGGCAGTTCAAGCGTCCCCAGCCACGCGAAAAAGAAACCGGCTGCGAACACCGCCAAGAGCGGCGCCATCAACACAGGCAGGTTGCCCGCCTGCGCGACGGACGACTCCACTCGCGGTTCGATTCCCACCGCGCAAGCGACGAAAAACAGCGTGCCGAGGGCGCCGAGCGTCCACCACTTGAAACGATTCACTCGCGGTTCGCGGAAGCGATAACAAAGCGCCGCGATGAATCCAACCAGAATCACGCCGCAACCGGTCATCCAAGGGCTGTCGGTCAGTAACTGATGGGCGTTCCCGATGACCTTGGCGGCGAGCAAGTGCGGGGAGAACGGCCAGAACCTGGGTTCCAACATCCGTTGCAACAGGTCACCCGGATAGATGGCGGAGCGTTCGAGCAAGCCATACTTGGCGAGGCCCAATGCGCTGCCGGAGACGACGACATTGCGCGCCAGCCACGGCCCGGTCACGATCAGGAAGGCCACGACCATCGTCGCGACTCCCAGCGATCCGAACCGGCGCCCCCAACACAGCCAGCACAGCACACAGGCCGGCACCAACAACCATCCTGCGGCATACTTGGTCAGGAACGCTAAACCAATCAGCGCGCCCGCCGCCGCCAGCCAGAGGAACTGGGTTCCTAAAGCCCGTTGTTTCTCCCGCCGCTCATCCGCGGCGCTCAGCGCATGGAACGCCAGCAACGTCCACGTCATTGCGAGCGGCACGCTTAATCCGGACACGGCGTATTGGCAGACAGCGTCTGAGAGCACAAAGAGACAGGCCGCCATGACCCCCGCTCGGCGGTCAAACAAACGGCGGGCCACCAGATAGACAAGCCACGCATTGAGCAGCGTAAGCGGCAAGCCGATGCCATAGACCAGACAACGGTCCGGGCCGAATTGTGTGAAGGTTTCCTGTGACCCCACTTCGAAAGACATCCGCGGCAACGAATGCAAGACGATCAAAGCCAGACACGCGCCAATGACCGCGGCCAACCAGCCGGTTTCTCCGGGCCGCAGTCGCCCAGAGCGCCATCGTTTCAGCAACCATGCCACGCAGGCCGCGGCAACCGCCACGAGAATCCAAGGCCAATACGGCCAAAACACAAAAGCGGCTCCCGGCAACAATCGGCGCGCCGCGGACAGATCCCGGCTGTCGGCAGCGCCGCTTGATCCCGCGGCGGTGGACGGCGGCAGCTTGGATTGGGGGAGGACTTCGAGGGTTTTCCCTTCTTCGGAAGGCGGCCTTTCGCCCCTCAAGACGATGTCCCACGGCGACGCGCCCGGCGCGTGAGGTTGCCGGGCAACAAACACAGGCGAACTGCTCGTGTGCCAGTGCAGAGCGAACAGGAACAGGAAAAAGAGGATGCCTCCGAGATGCAACGGCAGCGACTCCGGCATGACATGCTTCGGGAGGCCGACGACGGCAAACACAATGATCCAGCCGACCGCAATTGCCAACGCAACCCAATGCCAGTATGGCCATCCCAGGACCGCCATCAAAAACGACCGGTCTTTGTCTCCGGCACGGGCTTGCTGATTCGCTGGCGCTGTTTCCGACGGCGACAAATCGCCCTTCTGCATCATGTAAAACACGCCAGCGATTAGCGCCGGGTAAAGCGGCGGATGGACAATGTCCGGATGGCGTTCGAGCCGGTAACTGCGCCAGCGCGGTTGCTGGCTGAACTGCCACATGCTGAGCGGACGGATAAAGAAAGTGGTGAAACCTTCTCCGCGAAACAGATTGCGGCCAACCTGGGCCTGATCCATCGCTTCCGCGTGAGCCAAGCCCCGGAATTGGTTGCTTGCGTAAAACAACAACAGGAACGCGGCCCCCAGCATCAACAACAAGCCAATGATGAACGGGCGAAGCGCCGTTTGCAGCGCCTCCGTCGAAAACCGCGCCGGCTCTTCTGGAGATTGTTTCATACTTTATCCCCCGCCCCGCTGGCGACGCTCGCGGAGGCAATCGCCCCGCCACTAGGCGCAGGCCTCCTCATCATCCGACTTGCCCGGCCGATGTGGACCGGTTCTGTGTCAGCGACCTTGGCGACGGCGACGCAGCAGCGCAAGGCTGCCCAACGCCAGCAACACTCCCGCGCCCGGCTCCGGAACGATGATCAGGTTAAACGCCCCGGGCGAAGCAAAAGGCGGTCCGTATTGGATGCTGTCGTTCGCAGCTTCTTCGCCGATGGGGGTAAACCAGTAGCTGCCCTCTCCGAGCAACGAAGTATTGAATTGAAGTCTGACGACGTGTTGCGTGCTGGTCGCGGCATATTCGCCGACCGCTTTGCCCCAATACGTCCAAGTGGTTAGTGGAGCTCCCGATGAAGGCCCCAGCAACAAGTCCGCGTCTTGCCAGGCTTGCGTGGCGCTGCCCAGACCGGTGACCGGGGTAGCTCCATACGTGACAGTGCCCGGCGTCCCGGTCAGTGAAACCCAATACGTCAGCAGGCTGATCGTGTTTCCGTCACTGTTGTAGATGAGGTCCAAACTGTATGTCGCCGGCACGTAACCAAGCGTTTCGGTCGTCAACTCCGTTCCGGCCTTGACTAGGCCCAGCATTGGCGCCCCCCACGCGAGTGTTGCGCTCGCCAACATCCCGGCAACCAACAAAATTCTCACGTTGTTCATGTGACCATCCTGCTCACTCAAGACTGCCAGCAACCGTTTTCTGCCGTGTTTTGAAACGGCAGCCTTCTCCCAAAAATTGCCGGCTTAGGCAAGAGTTTTTTTCATTCCTGCCTCCTTAATAGGCTGCAGCGACGCCACCAGCGGCAAACTCCTCCGGTTCCTGCTCCAGAGGTGCGAT
>JAOACV010000011.1:0-342 GCA_026417675.1 Verrucomicrobiia bacterium | reverse complement strand
GGTTCATCCTACGACTGACGTTGGTTCTTGGTCACAGTTCCGCATAGGAAGATCGAAATTGAAAGGGAAGATGACAGTCGGCGGATTTTCGAAATGTCAGAGCTTTTCTGCGTGCTGGCCTACGAAACCAGTTCGCGAGAGTCGGTCAAGAAAGCCGAAGCATTGTCCCACCGCGCCATTGCCGACCGCTTGGAACACGGTGAGTTAACCTCCACGGAGACCAATACGGCGCTTGCGCTGGCGCAATATGGGCAGGCCGCATGTTGACAGCCGAATGATTGCTCGGTTATCCCCTTTGGACGGACATCACCGAGCTTACGTGGTCCAAGCAACAAAGTGCGC
>JAOACV010000119.1 GCA_026417675.1 Verrucomicrobiia bacterium | reverse complement strand
CTGCCGTAGCCACACATGCCGCTGGAGTCTGCATCAGAGCCGTCATCCCTTCGACCAGGAGCCGCTACTTCGTCTCCCGATGCACGACGTGCCGCTTGCACCAACGACAATACTTCTTCAACTCCAGCCGCTCCTTCGTCAGCTTCTTGTTGACCGTCGTCCGGTAATTGCGGCGCTTGCACTCCGTGCACGCCAAAGTTATCAGTTCGCGGGGCATCGTTTATTCCTGCCCGACCCGACACGACACGGAGGAACGCGCGTCGCGGCGCGCCCCTCTCCGCGTGGAAAGTCGGTTGTTTACTCGACAATCTCCGAAATGCGGCCCGCGCCAATGGTCCGTCCGCCCTCGCGGATGGCGAACCGCTGCGTCTTCTCCATGGCCACCGGGCTGATCAACTCGATGTCCACGCTGACGTTGTCGCCGGGCATCACCATCTCAACACCCTTGGGCAGATTCATCACGCCCGTCACGTCGGTCGTGCGGAAGTAGAACTGCGGCCGGTAGCCGTTGAAGAACGGCGTGTGACGGCCTCCCTCTTCCTTGCTCAACACATAGACCTCCGCCTTGAACTTCTTGTGCGGCGTGATCGTGCCGGGCTTGGCCAGCACCTGGCCGCGCTCGACCTCGTCCTTTTTGATGCCGCGCAGCAACACGCCAACGTTGTCGCCCGCCTGGGCGCTGTCGAGCAGCTTGCGGAACATTTCGATGTCGGTCGCCACCGTCTTCTGCGTCTCGCGCAGGCCCACAATCTCGACCTCCTCCATGCGCTTCAAGACGCCGCGCTCGACACGACCCGTCACCACGGTGCCGCGGCCTTCAATGTTGAACACGTCCTCGATGCTCATCAGGAACGGCTTGTCCATCTCGCGCGTTGGCTCCGGGATGAACGTGTCGCACGCCGTCATCAGCTCGTGGATGCTCTTCTCGGCCTCCGGGTCGCCCGCCAGCGCCTTCGTAGAGCTGCCGCGAACCACCGGCACCTTGTCGCCGGGGAATTCATACTTGGTCAACAGCTCGCGCACTTCCAATTCGACCAGGTCGAGCAGTTCCTTGTCGTCCACCAGATCCACCTTGTTCAGATAGACCACAATGGCCGGCACGCCGACCTGGCGGGCCAGCAGCACGTGCTCGCGCGTCTGCGGCATCGGACCGTCGGCGGCGCTCACCACCAGAATCGCGCCGTCCATCTGCGCCGCGCCGGTGATCATGTTCTTGATGTAGTCGGCGTGGCCGGGGCAGTCCACGTGCGCGTAGTGGCGCTTGTCGCTTTCGTATTCCACGTGCGCCACCGCGATGGTGACCGTCTTGGTTTCGTCGCGCACCGTGCCGCCCTTGGCAATCTCGGCGTAGCTCTTGATCTGCGCCTGGCCCTTCTTGGCCAGCACCTGCAGGATGGCCGAGGTCAAGGTGGTCTTGCCGTGGTCCCTGTGACCGATCGTGCCGATGTTCACGTGCGGTTTCGTCCGCTTAAACGATTCCTTTGCCATGATGTCTCCTGGTCTCTGTTCGTTGTTGTCGTTCTGCGATCTTGTTTGAAACTGGAGCCTGCGACCGGGATTGAACCGGTGACCTCGTCCTTACCAAGGACGCGCTCTGCCGACTGAGCTACGCAGGCAGCCAGCCCAATACTCCGGAAATCGCGCTTCTCTCGTCTTCGTGCTCCTTCTTCCTGATCCGCTGCCGGCCCGAAAAAAGGAAAAAACTCCGCCTCGTTTTGCTTCGCTCGCGAACCAAAACGCGCT
Organism: Verrucomicrobiia bacterium; assembly: GCA_026417675.1. GTDB lineage: Bacteria > Verrucomicrobiota > Verrucomicrobiia > CAIQCK01 > CAIQCK01 > JAOACV01. Next base: position 5,477 of record JAOACV010000119.1, on the reverse strand, counting down.
GCGGCTCTCAATCTCGGCTTCCGTTGTTTCTAACCAACGTCAGCGCGTCCGGCAGCCTGCTTCAACCGCCGCCAAACGCGACCGCGCATACTAGCAAAAACCGTTTTCCTGTCAACTACCCGTTGCAAGAATTTTGGTGATTCTTTCGCTGCCTGCGGCCCGGCGCGTGTCCCGCCGCCGTGACCAAGATAAGGCGTGTAATCAACGGGCGGAGATGCTACGAAGTCACTACCCGGTCCCTGCCGGCAACTTGAGCGCCATGAAATTGTTCGTCGCATTGTTCACGGCCGTCCCGTTGATCTTCCTCTGCATCGGCGTCGGCATGGTCTGGAACCAGCATCACAAGATCACCACCTACCAACCCGTTTCTGCCACCGTCTTGGCCGCGCGCGGCCGACGCTCTCTGCTCGTGACCGGCGCGTGGCTGATTGTCGGAGTGTCGGGCGCGGGCCACTACTTCAGCGCCGCCACGCCGCGGTATGAAACGCTGGCAACGGTCTCCACTCTTGTCTATGGGCTGCTCGGCTGCATCCCGCCGGGGGCGGCAATCTACTATCTGCTTCTCAGCCGCCGCATCGGCGAGGCGAGGCTGTTCACCAACGCGCCGCAGATCTTTCCGGGGCAAACGGTCGCCCTGCTGGTGCAACAAGCGGCCAGCCGCGAACTGCAACTGGATGAACTCACCGTCAGCTTGGCCTGCTACATGGACACCAAGGAGCGCTCCACAGGCAAAGTCCGATACAGCACGGTCGAGGATTTCCGCGAAACAATCTCCCTGCTGAAGAACCGCCACCTCCGGCCCCGCGAATCGCTCTCGGCCACGTGTGAGTTCTCCGTGCCCGCCGACCAGCAGCCCAGCACGCCGCCGGATCGCAAGGACTACCCGCGCTACCGCTGGCAGATCGAGGTCCACACGCGCATCGCCCCAAGCCCCGACTACCGCGCCAAGTTCCCCATCCTAATCCAGCGCGCGACCTGAGCGTTGCATCACAAACTCGCGCGCCAAATCCGGGAACTGGCATTGCCGGCAGCCGCTGCGATCGTTGAGACAGAAGTCGTGGAAGATTTGCAGCAATCCCTGCTGTCGCGCGGCGGTGCGGATCGCGGGCGGACGCCGGCCGAACAGACGATGCGCCGTGAACCGCACCAGCGCGTTCGAACCCGACGCAGGGTGCGCGCGGAAAACGTTCTCGGCCTTCTCAATCAGTGCGGGGTTGTCCAGCAACCAACCTTGCGCCACCACCGCCGGCAGCACGACGTTGATGACGATGTCGCGCGCCCGCGCCGCGCCAATGAGCAGTTCGGCGCGGGGCTGTGACTTTGACGCGAAGCTGTAGCGCCGCGACCAGAATGGGTCCTCCAGGTCGGTGAACAACGCCGCCAAATGTGTGACCACTTTGTTCTCGGCCATCCTCTCGACGGCTTCGAGAATCTTCGGCCACAATTCCCAATGCAGCGCCAGGAGTTGCGTCATCGCCGCCAGCCGCCGCCATGGAAAATTGGCGGGGCGCAAGCCGCTCAGCCGCCATGCGTCGGCGGACAGCGCGCGGCCCGCGAACTCGTCGCGCACTTTCCACCAGTGGCTCCACAGCGATCGCACGTAGCGTCGCGCCGTCTCGTCGCGCCGTGCGAGCGCGCGATCCGGCAGAAAGCCCGCCACGCCGAACAAGAGCGCCTGCGCCTGCGCCGCCGGCAACTCGCGAAGGCGCGCGACGGGCAACAGCGCGGCCAGCCGCCGCATCGGTTCCTTGTTTTGCTTGTAGCCGAGCGCCTCCAGGATGGCGGCGTAGAGCGCCTGTTCGACGCCCTGTCGTTGAATCCAGCGAGCCAGCCGCCGCGCCTTGGCGCGCAAACGGTCCCGCCCGGCGTCTTCCAGCAGCGCGTCGAGCGTGTCGGGCGGCAAGGATTGCAGCCGCTCCGCGCACCGGCCGATGTGCTCATCGACGTTATAAGGGTAACTTTCCGGGTCAATCGCGTCGTAGAGTTCCTCCAATGGGGCTTCAAGCTGGTCGCTCATGACCAACCGAGGCAACACCCGCCCCGACGCCGTCAGCGCAGGCCGGTCGCCGCCGTCCTGCCACAGCACGACGTGGAGCAGCACGTCGTTGTAAAGCGGATCGTTGCCATGACCGTGCTGATGCCAGTCGCTCGCGCGCAGATGCACCTCGACATCGCCGAGTTGCGGCTTGTCGTCGCCAAAGGCAACGACCGCGCGCCGGAAATCCGGCCCCGCTTCGAGATTCCACCAACCCGGCGACACCACCCGCACGCGGCGGCCGTCTGCCGTCAGCAGCGCGTCGCGCCTTAGCCGTTGGTCGAACCAGATCGCCTGTGCAAGCCGCTCGTAGACCGGCACCGGCGCATAACCGCCCTCCGGCTCATGCAGCACGCAGGTCGTCAGCCGGCTGCGAAGTTGTTCGTAGGTGAGCGCGGTCATGGCGCACGGGCAGTGTCGGATGCCAGCCCTTGGGTTTCAAGTCCCTGTTTGCAGGACGCCTGCCACCATTCCCACGGCCTGACAACGAACAAGCATTTGACCACAACGCCCTTGCAAGGTAGTTGAAAAAATTTTCCACGTTGTTGACCCAAGGTCAGACAGCCTATTGGGCGGTTCGTTCTTGCTCGCGGGGGTGGGCGAAGTGTAAGGGAAGAGCTGGCAGTCACGGAAAACGGATTGTCGGATTGCCGGCGCGACATGGAATACGGAAGGACTTTATCGTTATCGCTGGCCTTGGTGGTCGCGCTCGCGGCGGCGCAGAGCGGCCCGCCTCCACAACCGGCCNGGGCGGAGCGGAGCCAAAAGGCCGCGGTGTGGAAGCCGAAGACCGAAATCGGGCAGACAGGAGACTCCGCCTCAGGGTCATCAGGGTTCGATCTGGGCGCGGACACTCCGCTGGTGGAAAAGCCGTGGGAGAAACTGTTGCACAAGAAGCTCTCCGACTACGGGAATCTGGCGCTCGGCTCTGGAACGAAAGCGTGGCGACACGCGGAGACGGAGCATTTCGGGTTTCACTTCCATGATGCCGGCGACGCGCAGAAGGTCGTGCGGCTGGCGGAGTATTTCTACGAGCAGATCAAAAGCGATCTGGGCGTCACGCAAGACCGGTTCATCCGCAAAAACCACGTCTTCATCTTCGCCGACGAGGCGGCGTGGAAGAAGTTCCTCGGCGACGGGCGGTTCGACGGCTGGGCGACGGGTTTCGCCGTCCGCAGCGAACTGTTTCTGTTCAACCCGCCCGGCCGGGGATTCGTAACCTACTTGCTCGCGCACGAGATGACTCACTGCATCTTCTACCGCTTCGTCCCGCGCCCCATCCCGCTCTGGCTTAACGAGGGCTTCGCCGATTTCGAGGCGATGCGCGTCATCGCCCGCTCCAAAGGCTTGGACGAACGCCGCGTTGTCGGCTGGGGCAAGGTGGACTACCCGCTCAAAGAACTGGTCCGCGCCACGAAGTATCCGAAGGACAAGAAGGGACAGTTCTACGCCGCTAGCGAGCGGCTCGTGCGGTTCCTAATCACCCAGCACGACCGCAGCAAGTTCCTGCCGCTGGTCAACATGCTCGCAGACGGCGCGAAGTTCGAGGACGCCGTCCTGTTTATCCATCACGACAAATACAAGACCTTCGCGGCGTTCGAGGAGGCCCACAGAAAGTTTGACCCTCTGGCTGCGTGGAAGTAGCAACGCTGACGAAAAACGCCGAGACCCATGATCCTTCTTCTTGCCGCCATCGTCACCCTGGAAACCGATGCGACCCGCATCGCGTTCGACCCCGCGCGCAACGGCGCCCTTGTTTCGCTCGTTGACAAGGCCAGCAACAAGGAATTCGCGGCATCGCCGGCCGTGCCGCTGCTGTATGAGCTGCGCTTCACCAACGCGCCGGCGGCAGCCGCGCTGGTCACTGACGCCGAGGCAGTGGACGTGACGGTGAGGCGCGCNGGCAACGAGGTGGTCATCGTCGCGCCGCGCCACAAGAACGCCGCTGTCAGCGTTGAATGCCGATTTCGGACCGAACGGGCTTCGCGGCTCATCCACGGCCGGATTACGGTGCGGGGTCAAGAGAAGTTCACCCTCGTCTCGGCGCGTTTCCCGGCGCTGGTTTGGCGAAAACAACTCGGCCCGTCGCCGGAACGCGAGTTTCTGGCGCTGCCTCGCAACGACGGCTGCATCATCCAAGCGCCGGGCACGCGAGGCTGGCTGCCGACGTCGCCGTATCCGGGTTCGGCTTCGATGCAGTTCATCGCCTGCTACGACGACACGGCGGGGCTTTACGCCGCGTGCCACGACCGGCAGGCGTTCGTCAAACAGATCGGCGTCGAGAAAGGCCCGGATTCGCTGCGCCTGGCGTTTCTCCACTGTCCGACACGCGAGCCGCGCCGGGAATGGCGGCTGGAATACGACGTGGTGCTTGGCACGTTCCGCGGCGACTGGCAGACGGCTGCGGACCTCTATAAGTCGTGGGCGATCAAACAACCGTGGTGCCGGCGCACGCTGGCCGAGCGCGTGAAGTCCGGCGACGTCCCGCGCTGGCTCGGCCAACCGTCGCTGTTCTATGCCTACAGCCTGCGCGGCATGGACGAGCGTCAACAGTTTGTGAACCGCCTGCCACTGGTGCCCGCCCAGGCCGAAGCGTGGGGCGCATTGCTCGGCGGGCCGACGACGTTCATGTTGATGTCATGGGAGAAGAAAGGCCCGTGGGTGACGCCGGACTATTTCCCGCCGTTCGGTGGCGAGCGGGATTTCAAAGCGGCGACCGCCGCGCTGCGCGCGAAGGGTCATCACACGCTGGTGTTTCTGTCCGGCCTGAAGTGGACGCTGCGGAAAAGTCCCGCGTATCAGCATGGCGCGGCGCCGTTCGACGACACAGCCGGGTTTGAGCGGCGCGGCGCGGCGAGCGCAATCTGCGGCCCGGACGGCGAGCCGCAAAAGTGGGGCACGCCGGACAGAGACGTGGGCGAGCACGCCCAGATTTGCGCGGCGACGCCGCTGGCGCGCGAAATCCTGTTGGGCGCAGCGCTGGAGTGCCAGCGGCTCGGCATTGACTGCGTGCAGGCCGACCAGATCGTCGGCGGCGGTCTGCCGCCCTGTTACTCGACCAGACACGGTCATCCGCCCGGCGGCGGCAACTGGTGCGCGGCGGCGCTCTACAAGATCTTCGACGACATCCGGCGCGAGGGGAAGAAGCGCGACAAGAACTTCGCCTTCGCCATCGAGGAGCCGAACGAGTTCTTCATCCAGGTCCTCGACACCTGCCACACGCGCGACTATGCGCAGGGCCGATGGCCGCGCGACGGCGCGGGCGTCATCGGCGTGCCGTTGTTCACGCACGTCTATCACGAGTTCGCGCACGGCTACGGCGGCGACTCGTGCGCGGTCTCCACCAACGCCAGCCCGGTGGCGCTCTATCAGCAGGCGATGAACCTCATCTGCGGCAAGACACCCGGCGTCGCGGTCTGGTCGCGCGCCTACGAGCCGGCGG
>JAOACV010000118.1 GCA_026417675.1 Verrucomicrobiia bacterium | reverse complement strand
AGATCGAGGACACCGTCCGCGGCTTCGCAGAAATCCTCGATGGCAAATGGGACGACGTCCCAGAAGGCAACTTCTACATGAAAGGCGGCATCGAAGAGATCAAAGAGTAACCAGTAATGCGTAAGCGGACGGCTGCCGTTACGCATTGCGCATTACGCATCACGAACCATGGCTCTCACACTGAAACTCCAAGTTATTACGCCCGAAGCGCTGGTTTTCTCGGACGACGTGAGCATGGTCGTGCTGCCCGGCACGGCGGGCGAGATGGGCGTGCTGCCCGGACACGAACCGCTGATGACCACCATCGAGGCCGGCGACCTGGTCATCACGAAGGGCGGCGAGGAAATGGACCTTGCCGTCGGCGCTGGTTTCGCCCAGATCACCGGCGACCACGTCTGTGTGCTCACCGACATGGCCATCGAAGCGGACAAGATTGACGAAGCCGCCGCCGAGGCGGCCCGCAAGCGCGCTGAACAATCCCTGTCTGAGAAACTCACTGCGGAACAGCAAGCCGCTGTCGAAGCCTCGCTCCGCAAAGCCACCGCCCAACTCGCCGTCAAGCGCCGCCACCGCGAGCGTCACCACCACGGCGGAAGCAAACATCAGTAGTCGTTCCGCAGGCGCCTGCGGCTCTTGTTGACCGCCTACTCAGCCGCCAAAATCGTCACCGGCCCGAACAAGCCCGACGGCATCAGCGGCGTGTCTTTCGTCAGCTTGCGGATGTTGGTCTTGGTCAGGCGTTTCTCCGGCGGCAGCGAGGCGTCGCCGATGATGCAGTTGGGCCAGAAACTTCGGCTGGCAGCTTGGTGTTTGTCTTGGGAACTTGTGGCCGAGCGATCACAACCTTGCTATGAGCTGTCGGAAAACCGTGAGCATCACGACGCTGACTTGGGCGTTGCTTGGGGCGGGCCTTGCCGTGGCACAGCCGGTGGAGTCGCTCAAGGCCCACGACAAGAACGTGCGGCGCGAAACCGCGAAAGCTCTCGCCGCCAGCCGCGATGCGCGCGCCGTGCCCGCCCTCGTCAAGGCGTTGGAGGACAGCGACACAAACGTCCGGTTCTACGCCGCCTACGCGCTTGGCGAAATCAGGGATGCGAGCGCGGCCAACGCGCTTTTGGCCGCGTTGCGTGACCCGGAGTGGATCGTGCGCGACCAAGCAGCGTGGGCCTTGCGCGAGTTGCGCGATCCCAAGCTCGTCCGGCCGCTCGCGGTTATGTTGGAGGAGAAGGATGCGGACGTGGCTCACATTGTGTGGCTGTTGCAACACATCGGCGGCGAGGAAGTTTTCACAGCCTTGGTCGCCGCGTTGAACTCGGGAAACACAACCGTCCGGCGGGCGGCCGTGGAGGCGTTGATCAAGATCGGCGGCGAGCGCATCGAGCAACCCCTGACGGAACTGTTGGCGCGCGAAAAGGAGCCGGGCGTGCGGGCGGTCGCTGAAAAAGCCGTTGCGAAGATGACGCGGGCGGACACGCTGGCGGCGCACTGGAGCTTCGACGACAAGAACACCACGGTCGCGAAGGACGTCAGCGGCCGGGCCAGCGACGGCGAGATCAAAGGCTGCACCGTCACCGAGGGCAAGGTCGGCGCGGCGCTGCGGTTTGGAAAGGGCAAGTTTGTCGAATTGGGCCGCACACAGAAACCGTCGGTGGCCAACCATCCATTCACAATCATGGCGTGGGTCAAAGCCGAGGCGCCCACAGGCGTCGTGGTGGCCCGCGGCGGCGCCTTCTGCGGCTTCTCGCTCTATCTCAAGGACGGTTTCCCCAAGTTTGGCATCCGTCGCGCCAAAAAAGGCCCGGCGGACATTGTCGCGGGCCGGGAGAAGATCGGCTCGGATTGGACCCACCTCGCCGGCGTGGTGAAGAAGGACTGCATTGAGTTGCATGTCAACGGAAAGCTGGCCGCGACGGCCAAGACGGGCGGCGTCATGCCGAGCAACGGCGGCCAAGGGATGGAGATCGGTTTCGACGCAGGCAACAGCGCCGTCGAGTTGTGCGACGCCTTCGAGGGTGTCATTGACGAGGTGAAACAATTCGACGCCGCCCTCTCGGAAAAGGAAATCGCCAGACAATGCCGATGAAACACGTCTTTTCAACCCTCGCCATCCTCGTCAGTCTCTTGTTGGGCCACGCCCGCGCGGATGTCTCGGAAACCGCAAGGCAAATCCTCCGCGCCAGCGGCGCGCCGGGCGGCATCTGCGCGATCCTCGGAGCAACCGACGCCGCGCTCGCATTGGCCATCGCCCAACACAGCAAGTTCGTCGTGCATTGTCTCGCGCCGGACGCGAACACATGCAATGCGCTTCGGAAAGCCATCCGCGCCAGCGGTCTTTACGGGACGGTTTCTGCCGAGGTGCATCGCGGCGATCAACTGCCCTACGCCGACAATCTGGTGAACTTGATTGTGACCGGCGGCGAGTTTTCGGTCTCGCGCGCCGAGATCATGCGCGTGCTCGCGCCCCACGGCATCGCCATCGCTGCCAATCCGAAATCCGAAGTCCAAAATCCAAAATTGCTGAAGCCCTGGCCCTCCGACATGGACGAATGGACCCACTACCTGCACGGCGCCGACGGCAACCCCGTGGCCAACGATCGCGTCGTGGGGCCGCCGAGGCACTACCAGTGGATCACCGGGCCGATGTGGCTCCGTTGCCATGAGACCGATTCCAGCGTCAGCACGCTGGTGACGGCGCAAGGCCGGTTGTTTGCCATCGTGGACGAGGCGCCCATCGGCCTCGCGGGCCAGCATTCGCTGCCGGACAAATGGTTCCTCGTGGCGCGCGACGCGTTCAACGGCGTGCTGCTCTGGAAGGTGCCGATTCGCCGCTGGGGATGGCGCGAGTGGAAGGACACGTGGTTTGGTCACCGCGCCGGCGACATCCCGCTCAACATCCAGAAGCGGCTCGTGGCGGTTGGCGACAAGGTCTATGTCACGCTCGGCTACCAAGCGCCGGTCTCGCAACTCGACGCCCGCACCGGCGAGATTCTCCAAACCTACGCGGGCACCGAGCGGGCGAACGAAATCCTCTTCCACAACGGCGTATTAGTCCTGTCCGTCCTATCCGATGACGGCGCCAAAGTCATGGTCGTCAACGCCGACACTGGCAAAACTCTCTGGGCGAGCGCGAAAACTTTCAAGGGCAGCACGACCGACTACATCAAGTGGACCATTTCGCCAGTCAGCCCGACAATTCCGAAGCTCGATCCTGCGCTCAACATCGCCACCGATGGCAAGGTCGTCGCGTTGATTGACGGGCCGGAAATCGTCGGCCTCGACGCGCGCACTGGCGTGGAGAAATGGCGCGCGGCATTTCCGTTGGATGACGATGACAAGAAACGCGGCAGCAGCAGCGACTTGTGGGTCGGCACGATGATTGTGCGCGACGGGGTGGTGCTCCACGCCAGCCCGTCGAAACTCGCCGCGTTTTCCACCGACACCGGCCTGCTGCTCTGGAGCCAGCCGAAAAAGTTCATCGGCCATCTTTGGTATGAGTGGAAAGAGGTCTTCGTCATCGGCGATCTGGTTTGGACGTGGAGCGCGGAGCTGGAGAGCGGCGCATTCGAACGCGGCCTAAAAGGCAAACAGCGGACATATTGGCCGAAGACAGTGAACGGCTACGACCTGAAGACTGGCGCGTTGAAACGGCAGGTCCCGCTTGGCCAAATCTTCGCGGCCCACCATCATCATCGTTGCTACCGCAACAAGGCCACCGTCCGCTACATCCTCGCCAGCCGGCGCGGCACGGAATACGTGGACTTGGAGAACGGTCAGCACACCGTCCACAACTGGGTCCGCAGCACCTGTCACGTCGGCATGATGCCCGCCAACGGCCTGCAATACGTGCCGCCGCATCCGTGCCAGTGCTACATCGAAGAAAAACTCAACGGCTTCTTCGCGTTGGCGCCGGCGCGGCGCGGCGAGCGTAAAGCCGAGAGCGGCGCGCGTTTGGAACGCGGGCCGGCCTTCTCGGAAATCTCAAATCTCAAATCTGAAACCTCCGATGCCGACTGGCCTGTCTTTCGGCAAAACCCCGCCCGCACCGGCTCGGTGAACACGCAAGTGCCGGACAACGCCGCGCCGTTGTGGAACATCAAACTCGGCAACAGCGCGACGCCGCCGATTATTGTCGGTGACCGCGTGTTTGTCGCAATTCCCGATGAACACCACATCATCTGCCTCGACGCGCGCGACGGCAAAAAGCTCTGGGAGTTCGGCGCCGGCGGGCGGGTTGATTCGCCGCCGGCCTGGCACAACGGAACGGTGTTGTTCGGAGCCGCCGACGGCCGGGTCTATTGCCTGCGCGCCGCCGACGGCGCGCTCGCATGGCGATTCCGCGCTGCTGCCGAGGAACGGCTCATCTGCGTATTTGGCCAGCTCGAATCCGCATGGCCCGTCCACGGCAGCGTGCTGGCGCTCGACAACAAAGTGTATCTTGCCGCGGGCCGATCTTCACAACTCGACGGCGGCATTCATCTCTACGCGCTCGATGCAGCCACGGGCAAAGTGCTGCACGAAACCAAGCTCGAAGGCCCCGATTACGCCGTCAACGCCGCTGGCAAACTCGTCATGCGTCCGCCCCCCGCCGATGGGCCGGCGGAGTTCGAGACGAACTTCGGCCTGCCGCAGGGGCATCTCACCGACGTGTTGATGTTCGACAATGATCGCCTCTTCATGCGTTTGACGGCCTTCGACAAGCAGTTGAAACTCCAGCAGGGTAAACCGGATCTGTTGCCCCACAGCGGATTTCTGGACGACACCTACTTCAAGCGGACGCCGTGGACTTTCCAAGGCGAATATGGCAATCTCATTGCTCACGACAAGGACTCGGCTTATTTCGTGCGGCAGTTCGATTCGTTGAAGGGACTTGACCCGATGGTGTTTTTCACGCCCGGCGCGAAAGGCTACCTGCTCTTCGCCAAGAACGTCGGGGCGAGGAAGAGCCGGTGGTCATTGCGCGTGCCGGTGCGCGTGCGGGCCATGGCGCAGACCCGCGACCGGCTGTTCGTGGCCGGCCCGCCCGATGTCGTGGACCCGCAAGACCCGCTCGGCGCGTTCGAGGGCCGGCTCGGCGGCCTGTTGTATGCCGTGGATTCGGCTAGCGGAAAGAAGCTGGCCGAATGGAAACTCGACGCGCCGCCCGTGCTCAACGGCATGGCCGCAGCCCGAGGCCGGCTGTTTGTCGCCACGACCGACGGCAAGTTGCTTTGCATGGGCCGCCGTTGAGGACGCACGGGAGACTGTGAAGCGATGAAACGAACGATTTCCGCCTTTCTTCTTGGTGTCGCCTTGGCCGCCCACACTTCTGCGCAGGATGCGCGACGGCTTCTCGACGCCACCGGCATCAAACGAACGCCTTTACTTGGCCATGACGAATGGCAAACTGCTGTGCATGGCTGGCGAACAGTAGAAAGGAATCCAAATGATGAAACGATACTTCGCAACCGTTGGGTTCTTTACCCTGGTGGCCCTGGGCTATCCATGCGGCGCGGTCGGCGCCGGTGATGCCGGGCCCGCCGCGCGCGCGATTCTGGAAACAACGGGCGTCAAGGGCGGACTGATCGTCCACGTCGGCTGCGGCGACGGCCAACTGACGGCGGCGTTGCGCGCCAATGACAGCTTCATCATCCACGGCCTAGACACGGACCCGAAGAACGTCACCGCGGCGCGCCAGCACATCCAGTCGCTGAGCCTCTACGGCAGCGTGTCGGTGGCGCAGTGGGATGGCCGGCGNCTGCCCTACATCGAGAACTTCGTCAATCTGATCGTGGTCAGCGGCGAGCATCGAGTGTCGAACGACGAGATGCTGCGTGTCCTCGCCCCCAACGGCGTGGCGGTCTTCCTGGATGCGCAACACGCCATACGCAACACGCAGAAAAAACCCCGTCCGGCGACGATGGACGAATGGACGCACTACCTGCACGATCCCAGCGGCAACGCGGTCGCCCACGACTCGGAGATCGGTTTCCTGACGCGGATGCAGTGGCTCGCCGGGCCGCGCTACTCGCGCCATCACGACCACATGTCCGGCGCGAGCGCCATGGTGTCGGCCAACGGGCGGAACTTTTACATCTTCGAGGAGGCTCCCCGCGCCTCGATTCTGATCCCGCCGCGCTGGTTTCTCTACGCGCGCGACGCGTTCAACGGCACGCTGCTGTGGAAACGGCCGATCGAGCGCTGGCACGAGCACATGTATCCGCTTAAGAGCGGCCCCGCCATCCTGCCGCGCCGCGTCGTGGCGGTCGGCGACAGGGTCTATGCGACGCTGAACATTGACGCGCCGGTGAGCGAACTGGATGCCGCCACGGGCAAGACTTTGCGCACTTACGACGGCACGGCGGTGACCGAGGAGATCCTTTTCTCCGACGGCGTGTTGTTTCTGGTCGTGGCCGACTCCAAGTCCCTCCGCAGCGACCCGAAGAAGGTCTTCAACACCCTGGCCGACATCCGCGCGGACGCCACCGGCGGTTTGTGGGGCGAAGCGCGGCGCACAATCATGGCGATCGAGGCGGCGAGCGGCAGAACGCTGTGGAAAAAAGCGACGAGCCTCATGCCGGTGACACTCGCCGTGGACAAGCAGAGTGTCTATTTCCACGACGGCGGCAAGCTGGTCTGCTGGAACCGCAACACCGGCGCGCCACGGTGGGCCAGCGAAACGCCCAACCAGCGCACGCTCAAAAGCTCCGCCTCGCCAACGCTGGTGGTGTATGACGACGTGGTGCTGTTCTCTGGTTACAGCGGCGACGCGAAGAAAGTCCGGGGCGAGTCCACCACCATGTATGCGCTCTCGGCGCGCGACGGCAAGCGGCTGTGGGAGGCCGAGCACCTGCCCAGCGGCCACGCGGGTAGTCCGAAGGACATCTTCGTCATTAACGGCGTGGTCTGGCACGGCGAGACGGCCAACAGCGCCGATGTAGGCTACACCGTCGGCTACGACCTGCGCACCGGCCGACTGGTGAAGAAATTCCCGCCCGACGTGAAGACTCACTGGTTTCACCAGCGGTGTTACCGGCAGAAGGCCACTGACAAGTATCTGCTCTACTCGCGCACGGGCATCGAGTTCGTGGACGTCGCCAATGCCCGCTGGACCTGTCACCACTGGGTTCGCGGCGCCTGCCTCTACGGATTCATGCCCGCCAACGGCCTCATCTACAACCCGCCGCATCCGTGTGCGTGCTACCTCGACGCGAAACTCTACGGCTTCAACGCGCTGGCGCCCGCCACGCCTTTC